>JBOGZB010000001.1:0-8938 GCA_050697175.1 Solirubrobacterales bacterium
TCGCCGAGCTGTGCATCACTCGCCAGATCATCACCGCGGTCAAGACGGCCAGCCGCAACAAGCATGCCCCGCTCAACCAGTACGTGTCGTTCGCGCAGACGCCGGCCGGCAGCATCGACTCCGAGACGACCCTCGAGGAGGTCCTCCCCGGCCCCGGAAGCGAGGATCCCTCCGAGCGCGTGATCGCGACCGAGGAGCTTCAGAGCCTCGTCTCGTGCCTCTCCAGCGTGCTCTCGGAGCTCGAGAGCCATGTCCTCTCGCTGTACCTCGACGGGCACTCCTACGAGGTGATCGGCGAGCGGCTCGAGTGCGATACCAAGACAGTCGACAACGCGCTTCAGCGCGTCAAGCGAAAGGTCAGCCTCCACCTCGCCTCGCGTGAGGTGAAGGTTTGAGCCGGATACCCTGGCCCGAGCTGCCCGCCTAGCTCAACTGGCAGAGCACGGACCTTGTAAGTCCGGGGTTCCCGGTTCGAATCCGGGGGCGGGCTTCGGCCGATGGCGAGCGCGGACCACTTCACCTGGCACGACGGCGAGCGGACGATCGTGTTCGGCGCCGGAGCGTTCGCCGAGTCACCAGACCTCGTGGGCGGCCCGGCTTGGGAGCGGTTCGAGCTCCTGACGACGCCGCGGGCGCTGGGCGCGGCGCCGATCGAGCTCGCGGAGCGCTCGAGCGCCGTCCATCAGGTTCCGGGCGGGGGGGTCCCCGAGGCCGCGGCGGCGATCATCGGCGCGGTTCGCACGCCGACCCTCGTCGCCCTGGGCGGAGGGCGGGTGATCGACGTGGCGAAGGCGATCGCGGCGGTTCGGGGCGGACGGGTCTGCGCGATGCCGACCACGCTCTCGGGGGCGGAGATGACGACCATCCACCGCCTCCCCGCCGGCCGCGAGGACGAGGCCCGCCGCGGGGTGCGGCCGATCCTCGTGGTGGCCGATCCGGCTGAGATGACCAGCCTGGGGGAGGCCCGCCTGCGGGCGAGCGCGATGAACGCCGTCGCCCACGGGGCCGAGGCGCTCTACGGGCCCCTCGCCAACCCGCTCGCCATCCTGGCGGCGCTCCACGGCGTGGAGCTGATCGCTCGGGCGCTCGACTCGGCCCCCGCCGATCGCGACCGGACCGCGCTGGCGCTCGGCTCGCTGCTCTGCGCCCACGCGCTCGACTCGGCCGGGTTCGCCCTTCACCACGTGGTCTGTCAGACGCTGGTCCGCGAGCTCTCGATCCCGCATGGCGAGACCAACGCGACGATGCTGCCGCGAACGATGGCGGCGATGAGGCCTCGGGCCCCCGAGGCGATCTCAGCCCTCGCCGGCGCGCTCGGGACGACGCCGGGCAGGATCGTCTCGCGCCTCCAGACGCTGGGGGGCGGGCGACGCCGCCTCGGAGATCTGGGCGCCGATCGCGGCCAGCTCGAGGCGGCGGTCAGCGCCATCCTCGAGCGACCCGACCTCGCCAACACGCCCGACCCCCCGGACCGCGTCGAGCTCGAGGCCCTGCTCGACCAGGCATGGTAGCCGCCCCTCTTTGGCGCTTTTCGGCCGGATGGCGACAGGAACGCGCCACGCCCGGCGGTTCCGTGGGCTTTGGCGCTTTTCGGCCGGATGGCGACAGGAACGCGCCACGCCCGGCGGTTGACAGGAACGCGCCACGCCCGGCGGTTCACGCGCAGGGTGCTTGCCGGGCAGTAACGCCTCGCGCGCGGGCGTGTAGGAATTCGCATGGAACAGGACCTGCGGAGCTCGGCGCCGCCGCGCACCGATCTGGTGATCAGCGAGGAGCGCTTCCAGCGCTACCACGCGTATGCGCGCCGCCACGGGGTCAACTGGCCGATCTACCTGCTCGCGCGGCTCATCCTGGTGCCGGCGTTCCTGATCTGGCTGCGGCTTTCGCGCACCGGGCGTGAGCACCTTCGAGGCATCAAGGGCGGGCTGCTCGTGGTCTCCAACCACCGCAGCTTCCTCGACCCGTTCGTGATCGGCGCGACGCTGCCATGGCGGCGGCCGATCCAGTACGTCGCCAAGGTGGAGCTCTTCGAGCGCCCCCTCCAGGGCTGGATCCTCTCCCGGGTCGGCGCCTTCCCGATCCGTCGCGGCCAGTCGGACGAGACCGCGATGGAAACGGCGCGCCTGGTCCTCGAGCGCGGAGGCACCGTCTGCATCTTCCCCGAGGGCACCCGCATCCGATCCGGCTCGCTGGCGAGCCCCCGGAGGGGAGTCGGCCGGCTGGCTCTGGAGGCCGGTGCGTCGGTCGTCCCGTTCGCGGTCCACGGCACCGAGCAGGTGAGGCGCGGTTGGCGGATCCGACCGCGCAAGGTGAAGCTGCGGGTCGGCGCGCCGATGACCTTCCCTCGCACCGAGCGTCCCTCGCCAGGACTCGCGTCGACCGTCACCTCGCGCATCTGGCCGAACATCGAGCTGCAGTGGGAGTGGCTGGGCGGGCTGCCGCCGTTGCGAAAGGCGGCCGTGATCGGCGCCGGAAGCTGGGGGACCGCGGTCGCGGTGCTCCTTGCTCGCGGCGGGCTCGACGTTCAGCTCGGCACCCGCTCGCAGGAGAAGGCGAGCGAGATCGCCGACAAGCGCGAGAATTCCCGATACCTCCCGGGCATCCCGCTGCCCGAGTCGATCAAGGTCCGCCGTGCCGCCGACATCGAGCTGGCGGGCGTCGACCTCGTGTGCCTGGCCGTGCCGTCGGCCGCATTGCCCGCGGTGGTCGGCTCGCTGGGCGATCGGATCGGCTCCAGGGCTGCGGTCCTGCTGCTCACGAAGGGCCTGACCAGTCCCCTGGGCCAGCTTCCCAGCGAGTACGTGGGAGAGCGGATCCGCGCCCGCGCGATCGCCTCGCTCGGGGGGCCGGCGCACGCCCGCGAGGCCGCCGCTGGGATGGCCGCCCTGGTGCTCGGGAGCGTCGATTCCGACCTGCGCGCCCAGCTCGGCGAGGTCTTCGACCGGGCGGGGCTGGTCTGCGAGCGCAGTGAGGACGTCGTTGGCGTCGAGATGGCCGGTGCCGCCAAGAACGCCGCCGCGCTGGCCGCGGCCGCCGCAGAGGGTCACGGGCTGAACGCCGCCGGGATCGCCGCTGCGTCGATCTGGCGGGAGTGCGTCGACTACGCGCTCGCCGACGGCGCCACCCTCGAGACCTTCACTGGGCTCGCCGGGGTCGGGGACCTGACCGCCACGGTGATGGCGGCGGGGAGCCGAAACCGCCGAGCCGGAGAGCTGCTCGGCTCAGGGATGCCCGCGGACCAGATCCCGGCCAAGATCGGACAGGCCTCGGAGGGACTCGATTCGGTGCCGCTGCTGGCCCGCGCGGTCACCGGCGCCGGCCTCGACGCTCCCGGCCTCGAGGGTTTGACGGCGCTGATCGAGGGCCGGATCGACGCGGGCGAGTGGGTGGCCGGCCTGCGACGGGCCGAGCGATCGAGGCGGGCGGCGTGATCGCCGCCTCCTGGACACCCCGATCGGGCCCGGCGATGAAACCGCCGCACCGGGCGAGGACCTCGCGAGCACCGCTCGGTGGCGCCCAACCCGGAGCACTACGCTTGGGCGGTGAGCAGCACCCAGCAGGAGAGCCCGAGCAGCGATCCCGCCGCGAAGGCCGAGCTCGACCGGGCCTTCGAGGACCTCTACCGGGCCCACCTGCGCGACGTCTACTCCTATTCCTACTACCGGGTCGGCAACCACCACGACGCCGAGGACCTCACCGAGCAGGCGTTCCTTCAGGCATATCGTCACTTCGAGCGCGCCCGCCGCGAGTCCGACGGCCGGCCCTTGAGACCGTGGCTGATCAGGATCGCCCACAACCTCGCCTCCAATCACCACCGCGACCGAGCTCGTCATCCGTCCGCCGCGCTCGATGCGATCGAGCCGCCATCGCACCCCCACAGCACCGAGCAGATCGCCGAGGGCCGGGAGGAGCTTCGCCTGGTCATGGACCGGCTCGAGCGGTTGCCGGACGACCGCCGCGACGCGCTGATCATGAGGTTCGCCCTCGGGATGTCGAACCGCGAGATCGCTCGCGCGCTCGGACGCACCGACGGGGCGACGAAGGTGCTGATCCACCGCGCGATCAAGCAGCTCGAGGAGGAGATGGGACGGTGATCGTGTCCGCGAACAGGGGGTCGCGATGAACGAAGCCGAGCACCTGGACCTCGAGCGCCTGCTCGCCGACGCGCTGCGCCCGATCGATCCGCCGGACGACCTGGCCACCCGAGTCGAGAGCACGCTGACGGCGATCACCGAGCAGGCCGCCGCTCAGCTCTCGAGCTGGGCGGAGGAGCTCTCGGAGAGCGAGCTCGACGCGCTGCGTGACCCGCGGACCTGGGTCCGGCCGGTCACCGCGGCCGCCGCGGGCACCCTGGCCGGGGGAGCCCTGCTGGTGGTCGGAATGCGCCGGCGCCGCCGGCCGACCGGCGGCCTACGGGCGGCCGCCGAAAGCGTGCTCAAGCAGAGCGGTCTCGGCTAGGCGCGCTCGGCTCGGCGCGACGGGAGCCCGCCGCCAGGCCGGCGAGCCCGATCAACAGGCAGAGCACGTTGTCGGCGCCGTTCACGGGCAGGATCCCGAGAATCGCCTCGCCACCTCCGAGTGCGAAGCCCCAGATCGCGACGACCGTGTAGAGGAAGCCGATCGCGAGCGCGTAAGGACGCGCCGCGTGCCGGGCCGCGATCAGGCCGAGCAGGCCGGTCACGAGGTGAAACGAGCTCTGCCATCCGTTGACGGCGAAGATCCCGAGCGCGTCCTTGACCTGCCCAGGCGAGCCGAAGCTGGCGCTGTAGAAGAAGCCGACGATTCCGCCGATCGTCAGGGTCGCGCCGACCACGGTCGCGTAGAGCCGAGCCGGGCTTGATGCTTCGATCGCGGAGCCTCCTTGGGGCGGGCGGACCGGTGCAACTATGGTCGGGCCCGCGGACGATTGATCCGGTCGCCGGCGCCCGGCGTAGTCATCCATGCCGAGGCGCGGGGACTCAGGGCGCCCGGCCGCCGACAGCGCCGCTCAGCATGAGAGCCAGACCACACCCAGCGGGCCTCGAACGGCTCGCCGACGAGGATCTGATGACCCTCGTGGACCGAAAGGATCCCGATGCGTTCGAGGTCTTCTACGATCGCCATGGTGGCGCGGCCTTCTCCCTTGCCCATCGGATCGTGGGTGACCGGGGGGTCGCCGAGGACGTGACCCAGGAGGCCTTCCTCTCGATCTGGCGCAGCAAGGCGCGCTTCGACCCGGCGCGAGGCAGCGTCCGGTCCTGGGCGCTCGGGATCGTTCGAAACCGGGGAATCGATGCGCTTCGCCGATCGGCCCGCCCGGTTCCGAAGCTCGACTACGACGACGAGGTCGCGCTCGAGACCGAGCCGTCCGGTGAGCGCACCGAGGCCGAGGCGATCCGGCGCGAGACGGCGGGGCGCCTGCGCCAAGCCCTCGGGCTCCTTCCCCGCGAGCAGTCGCAGGTGATCGAGCTTGCCTACTTCGGCGGTTTCAGCCACTCTGAGATCGCCGACATGGTCGACGCGCCGCTCGGGACGATCAAGGGGCGGATGCGGCTCGGCCTGGAGAAGATCAGGGCCACCCTCGCCGAGGGGATTCCGGAAGAGGACGTCCCCGGGGCCTATCTATGAGCCAGATGCACGACGACCCGGCCGATCACGAGCGCTACCGCGACGACCTCGCCGCCTACTCGCTCGGCGCCCTGTCGGATGCCGAGGCGGCCGAGCTCCTCCGCCACCTGGAGGGCTGCGAGGACTGTCGACGCCAGCTTCGCTGGCTGCGCCCTGCGGTCGACCTGCTGCTCGGCGCGGTCGCCCAGGTGGAGCCGCCACCCACGCTTCGCGCAAATCTCATCGAGACGGTTCGCGCCGAGGCGCGCCCGGACCCCGCCGCGGCCCCAGCGCCGCGCCGCCGCCGCGACTGGGGCGCGCCCCTCTTCAGGCCGGCGACCGCCGTCGCGGCGGGCGTTCTGCTCGTGGTCGGCGCCCTGGGCGGCTATCTCGCGCACCAGTCCTCCACTCACGTCTCCGAGGTGGCCGTGCAGGCCGAGAAGGGCGCCGGCCCGATAACCGGGACCCTGGCGCGAACCGACGACTCGGCGATCCTCAGGCTCCAGGGGATGCCGACGCTTGCGCGAGGACAGGTGTACGAGGCGTGGGTGCAGAGGGGCGCCGCCATGGTGCCCTCGAGCCTGTTCACGTCGCGCCGGGACCGCACCGCGTCGGCGGCGATCCCGGGCGGTCTGGACGGGGCGCAGGCCGTGCTGGTGACGCCTGAACCGCGCGGGGGGAGCCCGCAGCCGACCTCGCCGCCGGTCCTCGAGGCACCTCTCGAGTAGCCAGTAAGGTCAGCGGCTCGCCATGGCCGCCTGCTACCGCCACTCGAACAGGGAGACGAACGTCTCATGCTCGAATTGCGGGCGCCCCATCTGCCCAGACTGCATGACCGTCACCCCGGTCGGGATGCGCTGCCCGGAGTGCGCGAGCGAGCGGACCCAGGTCCGCCGCATGACTCCCGGGCTGCGCGCCGGCCGGGCGCCCGCGACCTATGCGCTGATCGCGATCAACGTCGCGGCCTTCGTCGCCGAGATCGCGGGGGGCGCGGGGGCGCTCCAGGCCGGCGGCCAGGTGGTCAGCGACGGCGCGATCTATGGCCCCGCGATCGCGAACGGCGACTGGTGGCGGATCGTCACCGGGGGATTCCTCCACGCGGGGCTGCTCCACATCGCCTTCAACATGTACGTGCTGTACATCCTCGGCAGCCTGCTCGAGCCTGGGATCGGCACTCCGCGGTTCCTCGCCGTGTACTTCGTCTCGCTGCTGGCGGGCTCGTTCGGCGCCCTCCTGCTGAGCCCGAACGAGCTCACGGTGGGCGCGTCGGGGGCGATCTTCGGCC
This sequence comes from Solirubrobacterales bacterium, assembly GCA_050697175.1. Taxonomy (GTDB): domain Bacteria; phylum Actinomycetota; class Thermoleophilia; order Solirubrobacterales; family 70-9; genus AC-56. The sequence continues at coordinate 6,872 of JBOGZB010000001.1, forward strand.
TCATGTCGGCCGCGTTCATCGTCGCCCGCCACCGGGGGATCGAGCAGCTCGCCGGGCAGATCGCCTTCTTCATCGCGATCAACCTGTTCTTCACCCTCGGCGTGAGCGGAATCAGCGTCGGGGGACACCTCGGCGGGCTGATCGGCGGGGCTCTGGCCGGCCTGCTGATCGTCTTCGCGGAGCGGCGCGCGCGTCGTCCGGTCGAGCTCGAGGCGCTCGGGCTGCTCGCGCTCGGCGTGATCAGCGTGGTCGGCTGCCTGCTGGTCGCGTCGCCGGCCTAGACGCGCCTGCTCAGGCGTGACCGGCCGTCGGGGCGAGCTCGCGCCACCCGAGTTCGAACGGCGGCTCGACACGATCCGGGTGCATGACGTGACCGAGGAGCTCGGCGCCGTCGACCAGCCGGGGCCCCGGGCGCGAGAAGGACCCGGCCGCGTCCACGGCCACCACGCGCCCCGCGCCGAGCCGCTCGATCGCGTCGAGGCGGGCGAGCGCCTGCTCGGCGGCCTCGTCGACGTAGAGGCCGCACGGCATCACGACCGCCAGCTCGGGATCCGTTTCGGCGAGGTCCTCCCAGCCGGCGGCGATCGAGTCCCGGCCCGGCTCGCCCGCGACGCTCGTGCCGCCGGCGATCTCGATCATCTCGGGCACCCAATGGGCCGCCGCATACGGCGGGTCGAGCCACTCCAGGGCGATCACGCGCGGCCGCTCGGCGCCCGCGACCGCGCCGTCGAGCCGCTCGAGCCTGGCCGAAAGCTCGTTCCGAAGCTCGACCCCTCGGTCGGGCACTTCGCACGCGCGTGCCAGGCGCGGCAGGTCGTCGAGCACCTCGCCGAGCCGCCTCGGGTCGAGCGAGATCACGTCGGGCCGCGACTCCAGGCGCGCCGCCACCGTCCGGACGTCGTCGAACGAGACCGCGCAGACCGCGCACAGCGCCTGGGTGACGATCAGGTCGGGCTCGAGCTCGGCGAGGAGGGGCTCATCGAGCTCATACAGGGCTTCGCCGCGCCCCGTGATCTCCCTGACCCGGGCGTCGACCTCTCCCGGCTCGAGGCCGGCTGGGAGCACGCTGCGGGTCAGTCGGGGTAGCCGGGTCGCCGAGGCGGGGTGATCGCACTCGTGGGTCACCGCGACCACCTGGTCGCCGAGCCCGAGCGCGAAGAGCGCTTCGGTGGCCGACGGCACGAGGCTCGCGATCCGCATCGCGCGACTATGGCACGCGCGGCGCGCCGGCGACTAACCTGGGGGTCGCGTGGAGCTCCTTTCCGACAGCGAGATCGAATCCCGCCTCGCGGACCTCGAGGGGTGGGAGCGGCGCGGCGAGGCGATCGCCAAGACGTTCGAGCTCGCCGACTTCGTCGGCTCGGTCGAGTTCGTGAACGGGCTCGTCGAGCCCGCGGAGGGACTTGGCCATCATCCCGACCTCAGCATCTCCTGGAACACCGTCGAGGTCACGATCACGAGCCATTCGGCCGGAGGGCTGACGGCGAACGACTTCGAGCTGGCGCGGCGAATCGACGCCATCTGAGCGCCGGATGCGGATCGTCCACGTAGTCGGCACCAGGCCGAACCTGGTCAAGATGGCCCCGGTGATCGGGACGCTCCGGGAGCGTTTTCCAGACTGGCCGGCGAGCATCGTCCATACCGGCCAGCACTACGACCGGCTGATGTTCGAGGTATTCCTCGAGGAGCTGGGGGTCCCGGAGCCCGACCACCTGCTCGGCGTCGGATCGGGCGGCCACGCGGAGCAGATCGCGAGGGTCCTGGAGCGGATCGAGCCCGTCCTCGAAGCGGAGCGGCCGGATCTCGTCGTCGCGCCAGGCGACGTCAACTCGACCCTCGGCGCGGCGCTGTGCGCGGCCAAGCTGGGGATCGGTGTGGCCCATCTGGAGTCGGGCCTTCGAAGCTTCGACCGCGCGATGCCCGAGGAGACCAACCGAATCGCCACCGACCACATCTCGGAGCTCCTATTCCTCCACTCCGACGAGGCGATCGAGAACCTTCGTGCCGAGGGCGTCGACGACGGACGCATGAAGTTCGTCGGGAACACGATGATCGACACCCTGGTCG
>JBOGZB010000002.1:0-12620 GCA_050697175.1 Solirubrobacterales bacterium
GTCGAGCGGATGCACCGCGACGCCAAGATCTACACGATCTTCGAGGGCACTTCCGAGATCCAGCGCCTGGTGATCGCACGAGCGATCTCGGGCGCTCGGATCGACTGACCGACAACAGCCTCCCCGACCCGAAAGGAACAAAGGTGAGCGACCGGATCCAGCAACTCGACGTGGAGGTCGACCCCTCCGCGGTGCAGGCCGAGGACTTCGCCCGAAGCATCGGCAGCACCCCTGACGAGAAGCTTCGCGAGGGGATGGAGGGCCCGCTCCGGGACCAGATCATCGGCGAGATCTTCAGCCGCATGGAGGAGCACTTCAAGGCCGGCAACGGCCAGGATGCGGTGATCCACTGGAGGATCACGGGGCGGCCCGACGGCGGCGAGGACCACTGGGAGGTCCTGATCGCCGAGGGCAAGTGCACCAGCAGCTCGATTCCGCAGTCCGAGCCGCGCGCGACCCTGCAGATCGACGGGGTCCAGTTCCTGAAGCTGGTCACGGGAAACGCCAACGGGCCGATGCTGTTCATGAGCGGCAAGCTGAAGATCGAGGGCGACCTGATGTTCGCCGCGCAGATCCAGTCGATGTTCACGATCCCCGGTTGAGGCGCGCTTGACGATCCAGGGGTAGTCTGCTTCCCGTGGCGACGGACACGGACGTTCTACGGGCCGAACGGGCTGCACCTCCACCGGAGCTCACGCAGCCGGTGGCCCACGAGACGGCCGATCGAGTCATCACCGGGTTGGTGACCGCGGTCCCGTTTCTGCTCTTGGTCGTCGCCGCCTGGCAGGTGTGGGACGAGGCGCTTCACTGGCGCGACCTGGCGATCCTCGGGGTCGGCTACGTGATCACCGCGATGGGGATCACGATCGGGTTCCATAGGCTGCTGACGCATCGAAGCTTCAAGACCAGCGCCGCACTGCGCGGGATCCTCGCGGCGATCGGCTCGGCGGCGATCGAGGGGCCGGTGATCTCGTGGGTCGCCGATCACCGAAAGCACCACACGTTCGCCGACGAGCAGGGCGACCCCCACAGCCCTCACGTCGGTCACGGGGGCGGATTGCGAGGCACGCTTCGCGGCCTCTTCCACGCCCACCTCGGGTGGCTGTTCATCCACACCGAGCGCGGCTCCAAGCAGCGCTTCGCCTCCGACCTGATCGACGACCCGGTGGTCAAGACGATCGACCGGACCTTCTTCATCTGGGCGGTGGTCGGCATGCTGGTCCCCTTCGCGGTCGGCTACGCGATCGGCGGGACGCTGGTCGCCGGGCTGACCGGGCTCCTGTGGGGCGGTGCCGTTCGGGTGTTCCTGGTCCATCACGTCACCTACAGCGTCAACTCCGTCTGCCACGTCTTCGGACGTCGCAGGTTTCCCACCGAGGACGAGTCGCGCAACGTGTTCTGGCTCGCGCTACCGACCATGGGCGAGGCCTGGCACAACAATCACCATGCCTTCCCGACCTCGGCGGCGCACGGTCTGCGCCGGTTCGAGCTCGACCCGTCGGCGGCGGTGATCCGGGCGCTCGAGCGGCTGGGGCTGGTCTGGGACGTGGTCAGGGTCACCCCGGAGCGCCAGGCGAGCCGAGCGGGCTGACCGCCAGCCAGGGCCCCTCGACGCGATGCGCCAGCTGACCTACACGGAGGCTGCGCAGGTCGAGTGGGAGGACGTCCCGGAGCCGCGGCTCGGCGGGGTGGGGGAGGCGCTGGTTCGGCCGATCGCCGTCGCCACCTGCGACCTCGACACGATGATCGTGCGCGCCGGCGTCTTCCCGGGCCCCCTGCCGCTCGGCCACGAGTGCGTAGCGGAGATCGTCGATCTCGGCGCGCCGGTCGACGGGCTCGAGCCCGGGGGGCTGGTCAGCGTGCCGTTCCAGATCTCGTGCGGGACGTGCCCGCGGTGCCGGGTGGGCCAGACGGCGCACTGCGAGTCGGTGCCGTCCCAGTCCGCTTACGGGTTGCCGCCCAGGGCCTCGCAGTGGGGCGGCTTCCTCTCGGACGTGGTCCGGGTGCCCTACGCGGAGGAGATGCTCGTCCCGCTCCCCGAGGGGGTGGCGCCCGAGGCCGCCGCTTCGGTGAGCGACAACGTCGTCGACGCCTGGAGGACAGTGGCTCCCTACCTGGCGGAGGACGCGGGCGCCGAGGTGCTGGTGGTGGGTGGAGCGGGCCCGGGCAGCATCGGCCTCTACGCAAGCGCGATCGCCGTCGGGATGGGATCGCCGAGGGTCGTCTACGTGGACTCGGATGAGCGCCGCCTGTCGATCGCCCGCGAGCTGGGCGCCGAGACGGTGGCCGGGCTGCCGGGCGAGCGCCTCGGCCCGTTCGGAATCACGGTCGACGCCTCCGCGGATCCAGCGGGGCTCGCGCTCGCGGTCGGCTCCACGGGGCTTGACGGCCACTGCACCAGCACCGGGATCTATTTCGACAACGACGCCGCCCTGCCGATGTTCGAGGCCTACGTGCACGGGATCACGTTCAGGACCGGCCGGGTTCACGCTCGCCCGGCGATTCCGGAGGTCCTCGAGCTGATCGCCTCGGGCCGCATGCATCCCGAGCTGGTGACGACCCGCTCGGCCGGCTGGGAGGAGGCGCCCGAAGCGCTGGCCGAGGCGGACTTCGTGAAGCTGATCTTCGCCCGAGAACCCGAGCGCAATCCGGCGTGAGCCGCTATATGCTGCCGCGCGACCCGGATCCGCCCCGCCAGAGAGGATTGATGATGACCCGTACGAAGCACGCGATCTTGGCTGGAGCGGTGACGGCGACATGCCTCGCGGCGCTGTCGGCATCGGCGAGCGCGAAGACGATCACGGTGTCTCCGGGTCAGTCGATTCAGGCTGCGGTCAACGCCGCCAACCGGGGGGACACGATCGCGGTCCGCCCCGGCGTCTACCACGGCGGCGTGACGATCAAGAAGAACAAGCTCACCCTGGTCGGCGCGGGTGACAGCCGGAAGGGCACGGTGATCAAGCCGGGGTCCCACCGCAACTGCCACGGGACCGCTGGCATCTGCGTCGGCAGCCGGACCTCTCACGGGAAGCCGATCCCCGTCGTTCGGACGCGGATCAAGGGCTTCCGGATCCAGGGCTTCCGCGACTTCGGGGCCGTGGCATTCAACGCAAGCAGGACGACCTTCCGAAACAACACCTTCATCCGCAACAAGGAGTACGGGGTCGCGGCCTTCTCCTCGAAGCGGACCAAGTTCTTCGACAACGTCGCGATCAAGGGAGAGGTGGCGGGCTTCTACGTCGGCGACTCTCCCCACGCGAACGCGCTTCTGCACGACAACGTCGCCCGGAACAACGAGGAGTTCGGCTTCTTCCTGCGTGACTCCTCGAACGCGGTCGTCAGCCACAACAAGGCGGTCCACAACTGCCTCGGGATGGGCCTCGTGAACACCGGCTCCCCCGGTGGGGTCCATGGCTGGACCGTGCAGAGAAACCGCGTGCAGCGAAACACTCGCGGGTGTCCGGCCGGCGAGGGCGGGCCGCCGATCTCCGGAACCGGAATCGGCCTGCTGGGTGCCAGCCACAACGCGATCCGCGACAACCTGGTCAAGGGCAACGTCCCGAAGGGGGCCGCGGCCTTCCCGGGAGGGATCGTGGTCGCCTCCTCGGCCGCCCTGGGCGGCAGCAACGCGGCCCATAACCGGATCGTCCACAACAAGCTGCGTCGCAACAAGCCGGCCGACTTGATCTGGGACGGCAAGGGCAAGGGCAACCGCTTCGCGCACAACGCGTGTCACAGCTCCCAGCCCAGCGGGCTGTGCGGCTGAGCGGCCCGTAGCCGTCCCATACCTGGGACCGGGGTCGGTAATTCGACCAAAGTACTTGGAACCCGGTAACGCATTCGTGTCGCGGTCGAAATCGCCCGCGACACGGGCGCTAGGGTGCTTTTGTGACCGGGCAAGCGACCCTCGGATTGCATCTTCGTCGTCACGGCAGGCGCATCCAGCATGAGCGGCGGGTTCGCGCCGCAGAGGTCCGCCGCGTCCAGCTCGAGCGCGACTATCGCCACCTCGAGCGCCGCATGGCGGAGCGTTAGCCCGGCCTCTTCTCACCTCGCGCCCGCCCTCCGCCCCTGCTGACGCCGAGGCGTCCCTCGTACGAGTGTCCAGCCGGAGCCGGCAGTGCTTCAGCCGTACTCGCAGGGGCCGATACGTCATCTGCACATCCATGCTGCGAGGGCACATAGTCCTCGCGGGGCACCTCCCATGCGGAGACGGGGCGCCGGGCGAGCGCCCCGTTTCCCTTTTCTGGGCCGGTAACCCAGTCCGGCCGCTCCGCCCAACGAGCCCCGAGCCTCGCCGAGTGCGCGATTGAGCACCCATACGGGGCAAGGGGCCCCACTCGGGGGGTCAGATCAGCGGTTGGCGGCCCCCGTAGCCGGCGTCGAGCTCGTGCCACCACGACACGTCGTCCTCGCCGAGCTCCCAGCAGAGGTAGATCTCCTCGCCGTCGCGGATCGCGGGGAAGTCGATCAGGCCCCGGTCGACGTCGCGGACCACTATCCCCGACTCCTGGACGGCGAGCAGGAGGCGACGCACGTCGAGGAACGCCTTGCCGACCTGGCGGCCGGGCTCGCCGCCGCCGTTGGCGGGCGCCGCGTCGGCCAGCAGCGAGTGGACCTCTGCATCGGTCAGGAGCTCGCTGGCCTCGCGGAGCTCGTGCATCAGGGGCCTCAGCCCGTCGAGCAGCGCGTTCGCCTCCTCGATGGTGAAGTGGCGATCGTAGATCAAGTCTTGACCTTTGCCGCCGCTTCGATCTCGTGGCGAAGCAGCGCCGCGTCCTTCCGTCCCACCGGACGTAGCTGGCCCTGGAACGCGAGCTGCCAATGCTCGGGTGGCCACTTCCGCACGTGCTCGAGCCTGTCGGCCAGTCCCTCGGCCGCGATCAAGTCCGGTTCCTCCAGGACGACGATCGGCTCGGCCTCGACTCGCCACGGATAGTCATCCGGCTTGCCCGGCTTGCCCGGCCAGATCGCGGTCCGGTCCTCGAACATCGGAGAGCGGATCCGCGCGATCGCCCCGAACGCCTGCACGCCGGTCACGTAGAAGATCACCTCGTCGCCCGGCTCGAGCTCGGTCGCCTGCTTTCGGCGCCGCTCCTTGAGCCCGATCACGTCGAAGCCGCGCTCGACGCTGACGCGGAAGTTCTCCAGCGAGCCGGTCAGCACCCAGGCTCGACCTCGCTCTCGCTCGGTCACGCGCCGGACTCCAGCGCGAGCTCGGCCGTGACCCGTCTGAGGGCAGCCGCGGTCAGGTCCGGCCGGCTGATGATCCCGTTCTCGATCCGCTCGACGTGTGCCTCGGGGAACAGCTCGTGGGCGATCCGGCTGCCCTCATCGCCGGTTGGAAACCAGCCCCCGCCGGCGTCGTCCGAGTACAGGAGCCAAAGCCGGTCGCCACACTGGCGGCCAAAGTCGCCGGAGTCGTCGGCCGCCCAGGCTCGCAGCCGGCTCGCGGCCGCTTCCTGTGGCTGGTACTCGGCCTGGAGCCGGACGCGCTCCCTCACCTCGTCCTCGCTCATCTGCTGGTTGCCCGAGGCAGTCATCGTTCGCAGCGCACCGCGGTAGTCGGTCTCGACCATGCTCAGGAACGCCTCGATGACGGGCTCCGAGGAGACCATCGCGTCAGTGCCCTCGAGCGCGCGCCGCCCGGCGGGATTGCCGCCGGGCACCACCACCGCCCGCACCAGGTCCGGCCTGGCGGCCGCAACCCTGACCGCGCGATTGACGGCGTCGGCGAGGGCGACGACGATCGCCGACCCGCCCGCCGCCTCGACCACCGCCTCGAGGTCGGCCACGGAGGTTTCGATGTCATAGGGGCCGCGCCGCGTCGATTGGCCCGAGCCGCGGTCGTCGTAGCGGACCACGCGGTGATCGGTCTCGAGATCCGCCGCGAGGGGGTCGAAGACCGAGGGGTGGGAGATGCAGTACGCGGCGAGCACGGCCAGCGGGCCTGACCCGCGCTCCTCCCAATGGAGCTCGACCCCGTCGTCTCGTGCGAGCAGCGGCATCGCCTCAAGTTATCCACTCGCCCGATTCGGCGAGACGACGCGCGCTTGACCGCGACGCATGCGGGTACCTGCTAAGACGTGAAGCGAAGCGACCAAGGAGGACTCATGGCCCAAGCAGCCACCGGGGCGGACATCATGGCCGAGCAGAATCAGGGCGATCGGGAGCGAATCATCGAGATGCTCCAGCGTGCCTACTGGATGGAGATCGAGACGGTGATGAGCTACATCGCCAACTCGGTCAACCCCGACGGGGTGAGGGCGCAGGAGATCAAGGAGTCGCTGGCCCAGGACATCCAGGAGGAGCTGGGCCACGCCCAGCAGTTCGCGAGCCGAATCAAGGAGCTCTATGGAGTCGTGCCGGGATCGGAGCAGTTCGAGGCCGAGCAGTCGTACCTCCAGCCGCCGGCGCAGCAGATCGACGTCGTGCATGTGGTCAAGGGCGTGATCGAGGCCGAGCGGGGGGCGATCGAGTACTACAGCCGGATAGTCGAGCTGACCGACGGGATGGACCCGGTGACCAACGACATGGTGATCGCGATCCTCCACGACGAGCAGGGCCACCTGCGGCTGTTCGAGGGCTTTCTCCGCGAGTACGAGGCCGAGGGGATCGAATAACTCCGGCGGCTGCTCGCCTGCGGCTCCGCTGCCGCCGGGTTGGGGCGCGTTGCGGGGCGGCAGGGCGTAGCGCTGTTACCCGGGACTTCGTCCCTGGCTCAAGCCGGAGTGAGGTCGCGGGCGAGCTCGGCGAGATGGTGGACGCCGTGGCGCTCGGCGGACTCGGCCGCGCTCGTCAGCGCCTCGCGGGCCCCGTCCGGGTCGGCCTCGCGCAGCATTCGCCCGCGAAGGTAGTCGCAGCGGGCGGCGTCGAGCGGACGCCCGAGCGCGTTCCAGGCGTCGCGAGCCTCGCTCAGCGCGGTGCCCGCCTCGGCGGGATCCTCGGCAACGGCGCCGCGCGCTTCGAGGCTGGCCGCCTTGCCGACCGGGTAGCGCAGGCGGTCGGCCAGACGCTCCGCCTCGTCCGCCGCCTCGCGGGCCGCCTCGGTGCGCCCGGCGAGCGCCAGGTTGACCGCCCGGGCTGAGATCGCCTCCACGGACTGGGCCACCAGACCGGCTCGCTCGCAGAGGTCGAGGGCGCGGGCCAGCTCCGTGTCGGCATCCGCGTAGTCGCCGCGCTGACGAAGCGACGCCGCGAGCCAGTAGAGCGACTGGAAGGCCACCTCGGAGCGGCCGACCTGCTCGGCGAGCTCGGCGGCGCGGCGCAGCCCCTTGGCCGACTCGTCGAAGTCGCCCTCCCGCCAGCGCAGCATGCCGCGCATCATGTACGGGAAGCACAGCTTGCCGGTCAGGCCCTCGCGCTCGGCGAGACTACCGGAGGCCTCCGCCTCCCTGGCGACCGTCTCCCACTCGCCGCTGTGCGCGGCGAGCTGCGCGAGTGCCGCGTGAAGCTCGACCTTCGAGGGCAGGTCGCCGGTCTGCTCGGCGAGCTCGAGAGCCTCGGTGTACGCGGCGCCCGCGCCCTCGTAGTCCGCCTCGGAGACCTCCAGGTGGTATCCGAGCGTGAGCAGGGCGCGCACCGCCTCGCCGGGATCGGACTCGCGGGCCAGCTCGACCGAGCGCTCCAGGTTCTGGCGGGCGCGCTCGGAGTCTCCGATTCGTCCGAACACCCGACCGAAGATGCCGTGCGCCCGGCTGGCCGCGGCGTCCTCGCCGAGTCGCTCGGCGAGGCGCAGCGCCTTCTCGGACGCGTAGATGGCGAGCATGTTGTCGCCCGTATGCATGTAGAGCGATGCCGCTTCCTCGTACAGGCGCACGAGCTCGAGGCACGGTGGGCCGTCCTTCAGCAGGTCGATGCCCTTCTGGTAATGCTCGATCGACCCGTCGCGGTCGCCCTTGTGCCACAGCCCTGCTCCGATCTTGCGGTGCAGATCGCCGACTCGGGCGAGATCCTCTTCGCGCCGGTGGAAGTCCAGGCACTCTTGCCAGGCATCGGACGCCTGGTCCACTCGGCCGAGGCGAAGCGCCACGTCGCCCAGCTTCTCTGAGATCCGGGCGCGTGTCGCGGGGTCGAGGTCGCGTCTCAGCGACAAGGCGTTCTCGTAGTGGCTGAGCGCCTCCTGGTTCGAGTAGAGCCACGCCGCGCCGTCGCCGGCGGCCTCGAGCGCGGTCAGGGCCTTGTCGTTGATCCGCTCGAGCTCGCCGGAGTCGACGTCCGAGTCGGCTCCGAGCGCCGCGGCCCGCCGGTAGTGGTCGGCGACCATCGCGATCACGCCCTCCGAGCGGTCGGCGGCGAGCTCCTCGATGAATCCGGCGACCTCGGCGTGCTTTCGGGCCCGTACCGACTTCGGAAGAGTCGAGTAGGCGACGTCGCGGATCAGAACGTGCTTGAAGGCGTACTCGTGCTCGCCCGCCAGGCGGCTGCCGGCGCTCGACACGACCATGTCCTTCTCCTCCAGCGAGGCGAGCGCCCCGTTGAGGTCGATTCCCTCCTCGACCTGGACCCCTGACAGGGAGCCGCCCCAGAAGGTCTGGCCCACGACCGAGGCGTGCTGGAGGACGCGCCGCTCCTGGGCCGAGAGCGAGTCGAGCCGAGCGGCGAGGACGGCGTGGACCGTCTCGGGGAGCGTCTGGACGTCACCGGACCCGCCCTCTCGGATCCGGTTGACCATCTCCTCGGCGAACAGCGGGTTGCCGGCCGAGCGCTCGGCGACCTGCGGCACGAGCTCGGCGCCGTTCGAGGACCCGCCGTTGGACGTCGGAAGCAGGGCCGCCACCAGCTCGCGGGTCTCGTTCGGGGTCAGCGGCTCGAGCGCGATCGTGGTCGCGTTTCGCCGCCCACCGCCCCAGCCCGGGCGCCGGTCCAGCAGCTCGTCGCGGGCCATGCAGGCGATCAGGGCGGGGCCCCGCACCCACCGAGCCAGGTACTCGATCAGGTCGAGCATGCCCTCGTCGGCCCAGTGGATGTCCTCGATTGCGATCACCACCGGCCAGCGGCGCGACGCGGCCTCGACCAGGGAGCGGGTCGCCGAGAAGAGCCGATCGCGCATCTGCTGAGGGTCGTCCGTGTCGTGGACGCCGGCGATCGCGGCGTGCTCACCCTGGGGCTCGATGCCGAGCGGGCGGGCGAGCGTCGCGGCGATGCGCGCCGGAGATTCGTCGGTCTGATCGTCGGAGATCACCGACTCGACCCCGTGCAGGAGCTTCGCCCAGGCGAGCTCGGAGTCGTCGGTGTCGACGATCTCGAACTGGCCGCGGACGATCTCGCCGAGCGCCCAGTAGGCGAGCCCCGACCCGTACGCGGGGCAGTGTCCGACCCTGAAGGCCGCCTTCTGCTCGCGATCTGCGACCTGAGTGGCCAGGTCGCGGAGCAGGCGCGACTTGCCCACGCCGGCCTGGCCGATCACGGTGACGAGGTGTGGCCGCTCCTCGGTGACCACGCGGTCGAACATGGACAGCAGCAGGGCCGACTCGTCCTCGCGGCCGATCATCGGTGCCGCGACGCGGGCACCTCGGGTCCCGGTGCCCGAGACCAGCAGCCTGATCGCCTCCCAGGCCGGGACCGGCTCGGCCTTGCCCTTCAGGCTGAGTGGCTCGAGCTCGTCGTACTCGATCGTGCCTCGAGTGAGGCGGTGGGTCATCTCGCCAACCGTGACGCTTTCAGGCCTCGCCGCCGCCTGGAGTCGCGCCGCGACGTTCACCGAGTCACCGATAACGGTGTATCCGTCCCCCACCTGGCCGGCGAGCACCTCGCCGGAGTTGATCCCGACCCGCAGCGAGAAGTTGACGCCCGCCGCGGCCTCGATCTCCTTGTTGATCTCCTCCATCGCGCCCTGCATCGCAAGCCCCGCCCGCACGGCGCGCTCCGGGTCATCCTCGTGGGCGACCGGGGCGCCGAACACGGCCATCACGTTGTCGCCGATGTACTTGTCCACGGTGCCCCCATAGCGGACCACCTCCTGGCCCAGCCTGACGAGGGCACGGTCGATGAACGCCTTCACGGCCTCGGGATCCATCCGCTCGGCGACGGCGGTGTAGCCGGAGAGGTCGGCGAACAGCACCGTGGCCTTGCGACGCTCCTCAGGCAGTGTGCCCGCGGCCAGCGGACCCCAGGTGGGCGCCCCGTCGGGAAGCTGGCCGCCGAACAGCCCGCCGCCGTGGGGAGGGGACGTCGGGGCGGCGGGCACGGCAGGGGGGGAGCCGGCTCCCGGCGCGGCGATCGCGCCCGCCAGGGCGGTGCCGCACTCGATGCAGAACTTGGCGCCCGGCGGGCTGTCCGCGCCGCAGCCCGGGCAGCCCCTCGACAGCTCGGCGCCGCACGACATGCAGAATCGCGCCTGCTCCGGGTTATCTATGCCGCAGCTCGGGCAGGTTCCTCCGGCCACGTCACGAACGATACGTGGCCGCGGCCGCGGCCGAGTGAGATCCATCACAAATGCAACCCAGGCGTCGCGATCGGACAGTGGTCCAGGCACGACCGATGACCCGCCGTTCCTTCAGCCACGTGCTGTAGCCTGCCGCGCGATCCGAGCAACCCAAGAGGGAGCCAAGACTTGATTCGCATCCGAACCCTGGTCGCCGTGCTGGTGATCGCCGTTCCCGTCCCCGTCGCCGTCGCCGGCTGCGGTGGGGGGAGCAGCAGCAACAACGAGGACCCGAACCAGGTCCTCAAGGAGACCTTCAACAACAACACGAAGATCACCAGCGGCCACATGAACATCAGCCTGAGCGGCTCGGCCGAGGGCACCCAGTCGGGGAACCTCTCGGCGACGATCGACGGCCCGTTCCAGGGCGATGCGAGCAACCCGAACACCTTCCCTCAGCTCGATCTGACCGCCAAGGTGAGCGCGTCGGGCGCCGGCCAGAGCTTCAATTTCGACGGCAGCCTGATCACCACCAAGGACAACGCCTACGTCGACTACCAGAACCAGGCCTACGAGGTGGGAACCCAGATCTATCAGCAGTTCGCGAAGCAGTACCAGCAGTCGGCGAGCCAGGGCCAGTCGCAGAATCAGAGCCAAAGCGCCTCCTCGATCCTGAACCAGTTCGGCGTCGACCCCACGACCTGGCTGACCAACGTCACCAACGAGGGCACCACGGACGTCTCAGGAACTCAGACGATCCACATCCACGGCGACGCCGACGTCTCCCAGATCGTCTCCGACCTCAACAAGATCGCCCAGCAGGCCGGAAACTCGACGCAGAGCATCACGCCGGCTCAGATCGACCAGGTCAAGTCGGCGGTCAAGACCGCCAGCATCGACGTCTACTCGGCCGAGAGCGACAAGACGCTGCGAAAGCTCTCGCTCACCCTCGATCTGGCCCCGCCGTCGAGCACCGGGGTGACCGCCGTAAACGTCAACTTCTCGGTCACGCTGAGCGACGTCAACCAGCCGCAGACGATCACCGCTCCGGCGAATGCCAAGCCGATCTCCGACCTGCTCGGCCAGTTCGGAGTCAGCGGTGGCGCGCTCGGCGCGCTCGGCGCGTCCGCCGGCTCAGCCGGCGGAGGCCTGCCGAGCGGTACAGCCGCCGGCGCCAACGCGCAGGCGTACTCCCAGTGTCTCCAGGGAGCAACGACTGCCGCCGACATCCAGAAGTGCGCTCAACAGCTCAAGTAGCGACCCGCTAGACCCCGCACCGGCCGATCAGCACGGCGGCGGGCCGCTCCCACGCCTCACCCAACCGGACGTTTGCGCAGTTTGGGGGCCCATAGACCCTCAAACCCTTCAAAGTCTGAGGTCGGGCCCCTGAGTCGTCCCCTACCCAGCCCCTGAATCGGGGCGTCAGGTCGCTAGCTCGCGGCGGCTCCGACGGCGAAGTTCTCCTCGTAGAGCGCGGCGACGCGGGCGAGCTCGTCGGGCGTCAGGTCAGGGGCCTCCGTGGCGCCGGCGTACTCCTCGAGCTCGTCGCGGCTGGTGATCGTCGGGATCACGACCGCCATCTGCGGTTGGGCGAGGATGAATCGAAGCGCCGCCTGGGCCATGGTCCGGCCCGCCCCGGCCTCGCAGAGGAAGCGGATCGCGTCGATCTTCTGTAGCCCCTCGACCAGCCACTCGCGTGACCGGTGGCGGCGGTGGTCTCCGGGGCCGAAGGTCGTCTCGAGCGTCAGGTTGTCGTCGAGCAGCCCTGACGAGGTGGGCACCCGGGCCATCACCCCCACGCCGCGTTCCGAGGCCGCCGTCATCAGGTCACGCCCCGGGTCCTGCTCAAGCAGGTTGTAGACCGTCTGGACCGAGGCGATCCCTCGCGCGCTGATCGCACCGAGTCCCTCCTCGCGCCAGCCGATCGCCGGGCCGAGAGCCACGCCGTAGTGGCGGATCTTGCCCTCGTCACGGAGCTCATCGAGGGCGGCGAAGCACTCGTCGGAGTCGATCGCGTCCATGCGCGGGTTGTGGAGCTGGTAGAGGTCGACCCAATCCGTCCCGAGTCGCCGCAGGCTGGCCTCGAGGGCGTCACGGATGAACGGCCCATCCCAGCGCTGGGGCCGCTCGCCCTCGGAGTGCTCCTGCCGGTCCCCGGAGATGTCGTATCCGAACTTGGTCGAGAGCTGGATCCGGTCGCGATGCCGGCCGAGGACCCTGCCCACGAGCTCCTCGTTGGCGCCCTGCCCGTAGG
>JBOGZB010000003.1:0-2770 GCA_050697175.1 Solirubrobacterales bacterium
GTCTGCTGCATGGCCTCATCCGGCCGCCCCTCGGCGAATCCGCAGCGGGCGAGCCAGCCGCTCACGTTGAGCTCGGTCTGGTAGTCGCCCTCGACCAGCGAGCCGGCCAGCAGCCGCTCGCCGCGCGCGATGTCCGGGTCGCCCGTCCAGGCCGTGAAAACGTCGCGGTTCCAGGCGAGCCACTCCACGTCGAGCCGCTCGGGGTCGTTGTCGATGAGCGCGTCGATCGCCTGCCGTGCCCACGCCCACTCGCCGAGGCGCTCAGCCGCTCCGATCGCATTGCCGGCGTAGTACGAATCGAAGCCGCTCAACCCCAGCCGTCGCGTCAAGGCCATACCCTCGCGCGTCCGCTCGAGGGAGCCGCGCGGATCGCTGTCGACCATCCCCGACGCCAGGTTGTTCAGGCCGCGCAATGCCGCGACATGCTGGCCGTGTGCCCGGGCGTCGAGCACCGCGCCTTCGAGCAGGGCCAGGCCCTCGCGCCGATGCGTGCTGAACATGAGCGCGGACGCCTTGGTGATGAGGGACATGGCGACGATCTCATCGAGACGGAGAGGCTCGGCGAGAGCGAGCGCCCGATCGCACAGGCGCACGGCTTCGGCCATCTCCTGGCTGCGGAACGCGGTCCGGCCGAGGACCTCGATGAACAGGGCCGCTGCAGCGTTCGCCTCGGCTGCATCCGGTGCGTCCGCCGTCGTCGCGCTGCGGTCCCGCGTCGCGAGAGCCTCCGCGGCCTCGCGGTAGGGTCGGGCGACCTCGATGGCCGTGGCGATCTGGGCGCTCGACAGGTAGAGCAGGATCTGACGACCGACGGCCCGGATGACCCCGACGTCGTCCCCGAGGGATTGGTACGCCTCGACGGCGGCTGCCAGGTTGCGGTGCCCGTCGTCGTAGTGCGACCGGTTGCCTTCGATCGTCCCGATCCGTTCGTCGAGACGGGCGTGGTCGGACGGCTCGCGCGTCACCTCGAGCGCCGACGTCAGTGCGTCGACCGCCTGGCCGAGTGCGCCGAGCGCTTCGGCGCGATCCGCGGCGGCCAGCAGCGACACACGAGCCTGGGCGGCGACCGCCTCACCTGGAGGTCCCTCCGGAGCCGCGCGATAGGCGGCCACGAAGTGACTCGCGACGGCACCGGCCAGCTCCTCGTCGCCGAGCGACTCGAGGTAGCGGGCGGCGGCCAGATGTCGGGTGCGGCGGTCGCGCTTCGAGAGTGTCCCGTAGGCGACCTCGCGGACGAGCGCCTGGACGAACGCGTGCTGCCCGCGGGTCGGTGCCCGCGGGTCGGTCTCGACGGTCAGGATCTCCTGGCGGACGAGCGTCTCGCGCCGCGGCTCGAGCGCTGCGGCCGTCTCGCCCGAGATCGCCGCCAGCGACTCAATGGTGAAGGTCTGGCCGAGCACGGCGGCGTCCTGCAGGATCGAGCGGTCGGCGGCGGACAGCCGATCGAGCCGTGCCGCGACCAGCGCGTGCAGCGTCGGCGGCACCTCGAGGGCGCCCGGCTCATCGGGATCGAGGGTTCGGCCGGCCATCACCACGCGGCCGCCCTCCTGGGCCAGCCGCCCAGTCGCGACCATCATCCGGATCGTCTCGACGGCGTACAGCGGCAGTCCGTCCGCCCGCTGGAGGATCCGGGCGACGACCTTGGCCGGGAGGTCGGGCGCGATGCCCTCGAGCAGCTCGCGCATCGCGGCATCGGTCAGCGGATCGAGTCGCATCGCCATCGCCCCGCGACGGTCCGTCCCCCAGCCCGGCCGCCGTTCGAGAAGCTCGGGCCGGGCGAGGGTGAGCACGAAGATCGGGCTCGACCGCCCCCAATCGAGGAGGTGCTCGAGGAAGTCGAGCAGGCCGTCGTCCGACCATTGGAGGTCCTCGACCACGAAGGCGACGGTCCCGGTCGCGGCGAGTCGCTCGAAGAACGTCCGCCAGGCAGCGAACAGGTTGTTGCGGCCGCCGGCCGGGGTCTCGCCGATGCCGAGCAGCACGAGGATCCGCGGTTCGATCCAGGCGCGCTCCGTCTCGTCGGGTATGTGCTCCTCGACCATGGCGGCGATCGCGGCGCGGGTGGTCTCCTCGTCGTCGCCCTCGGTCAGGTTCGCCCGCCGCCGGATCATCTCGCCGAGCGCCCAGAAGGTGACGCCTTCGCCATACGACGGGGAGCGCCCGCGGTGCCACCAGACCTGCTCGACGACCCCGTCGAGGTACTTCTCCAGCTCCCAGGCGAGCCGGCTCTTGCCGATCCCAGCCTGGCCGACGAGCGAGACCAGGCGGGCGCGCTGCTCTCGACCGGTCGCGTGGAACTGCTCCTTGAGGAAGCGCAGCTCATCGGTCCGCCCGACGAACGGCGGCTCGATGGCGTCGGGCCGGCGGGCGCCGCCGCGCTCGCCGACGACCCGGACCGCGCGCCACGCCGCGACGGGTGCTGCCTTGCCCTTGAGCTCCTGATCGCCCGCGGAGGCGAACTCCACGGCCGGCTCGGCCGCGATGCGGGTCGCCTCGCCGACGAGCACCTCACCGGCCGATGCGGCCGACTGGAGCCGCGCTGCGGTGTTGACCATGTCGCCCGTGACCATGCCCTGGCCATCGGCGCCGACATGGACCGCGGCCTCACCGGTCAGGACGCCTACCCGGATCGCGAGGTCGACGCCTGCGTCCCGGCCCAGCGCGGGGACCATGTCGACGAGCTCGAAGGCGGCCCGCACCGCACGCTCGGCGTCGTCCTCGTGGGCGACCGGGGCGCCCCACAGGGCCATGACCGCGTCGCCGATGAACT
>JBOGZB010000004.1:0-9209 GCA_050697175.1 Solirubrobacterales bacterium
TCGGCGATCGGCCTCTCGACCATGCTGGCGATCGGACCCGAGGGCTTCGAGCAGCTCCTGGCGGGGTTCCACGCGATCGACGAGCACTTCCGCGAGGCGCCCGTGGAGCGGAGCCTGCCGGCCCTGCTCGGGCTACTCGCGGTCTGGTACGGAGGCTTCTTCGGCGCCCAGACGGTCGGCGTCTTCCCCTACGACCAGTACCTCCACCGCTTTCCCGCCTACCTCCAGCAGCTCACCATGGAGTCGAACGGAAAGCACGTGACGCTGGGCGGCACGCGAGTCGACTACGACACCGGGGCGATCTTCTGGGGCGAGCCCGGGACCAACGGCCAGCACTCCTTCTACCAACTGCTCCATCAGGGCACCAGGCTGATCCCGAGCGACCTGATCGGGTTCACGCACTCCCTCAATCCGCTCGGGCCCCACCACGACCTCCTGGTCTCGAACGTCTTCGCGCAGGCCGAGGCTCTCGCCTTCGGGAAGACTCCCGAGGAGGTCCGCGCCGAGGGCACGCCCGACGCCGTCGTCCCCCACCGGGTGATGGAGGGGAACCGACCGTCGAACGTGATCATGGTCGACCGCTTGACCCCCCACAGCCTCGGGTCGCTCGTGGCGCTGTATGAGCACAGCGTCTTCACCCAGGGCGTGGTCTGGGGAATCGACTCATTCGACCAGTGGGGGGTGGAGCTCGGCAAGGCGCTGGCGAAACGGATAGTTCCCGAGCTCGACTCGACCGACGAGCCCGACCTCGACCACGACGGTTCCACGAACTCGCTGATCCGCCGCTACCGCGCGGGCCGCGACGCCTGAGCGCCGGCGCACCGCCGGATACGCGACTAAGGAAACTCCGCCGTGACGCCGACAGTAGGGCGAAGGCGCCCGGGCCCGTCGGGCCCGACGTCTCGACCGCTCGCAGGGCACTGCTGGCGGTCGATCGAGGACCCAGATGGAAGGCTCGCCAACGACAACCGAGATCGACGCTCCCGCGTCCGGCCCGGCCGACCACGAAGCGGGGACGGCCAAGCTCGCGGTGCCGGTCGTAGTCGGGACGCGGCCTGAGGCGATCAAGCTCGTCCCGATCATCCTGGCGCTCCGCGCCAGCGCCGAGTTCCACCCGGTCGTCGTCTCGACCGGCCAGCACCACCGGATGGTCTCCGAGATCTTCGGGCTGGCCGGGATCGGCACCGACGTCGAGCTGTGGGTCGGAGACGGCCGCGCCCCGTTGAACGAAAGGGTCAGCGCGGTGATGCGGCGGTTCGACGACTTCTGCCGCGAGTGGTTCGGGGTCGACGGAAGCAGGGACGCCACCACACCGGAGGTCCTTCGGGGGCGATTCCCCGCGGGGATCCTCGTTCACGGCGACACCAGCTCGGCGATGGCCGCAGCGCTGGCCGCCTTCCACCTTCGCATCCCGGTCATGCACGTCGAGGCGGGGCTGCGCGCCGGCGGGCTGAACCTGTCGCCCTTCCCCGAGGAGCTCAATCGGCGGCTGATCTCCAAGATCGCCTGCTTTCACTTCGCGCCAACCTCCACCAACCAGGAGAACCTGATCCGCGAGAACATCCCCGAGCACCTGGTCTTCGTGACCGGGAACACGGGGATCGACGCGCTGCGCTGGGCGTCCGAGCTCGACGCGCCGATCCAGGACCCGGCCGTGGCCGGCGCGGTCGCCGCCGACCGTCGGATCGTCGTGGTCACCGCGCACCGGCGCGAGAACTGGAACGGGGGGCTGGCGGGAATCGCCGCCGCGATCGCGGCGCTCGCCGATTCCCACCCCGAGACCGACTTCGTGGTTCCTCTCCATCCGAATCCGCTGGTTCGCCAGCGGCTGGGCAGGCGACTCGAGAAGCTCGGGAACGTGCTGCTGACCGAGCCGATGGGGTACGCGACCTTCGCCCGCCTGCTGAGGCGCTGCCACATGGTGATCACCGATTCCGGCGGGATCCAGGAGGAGGCGCCTTCCCTCGGCAAGCCGGTTCTCGTGGTCCGTGACTCGACCGAGCGAACCGAGGGCGTCGAGGCCGGAACCCTGGACCTGGTCGGAACGGATCCCGATCGGATCGTCGAACAGGGAGCCCGTCTCCTCGACGATCCGGGCGCATACGACCGAATGGCCGAAGCCCGGAACCCCTATGGGGACGGCAAGGCCGCCGACCGGATCGTCGCGGCGCTGAACCACCTGCGGACCGGCGACGATCCACCCCGCCAGTTCGGGTGCGGGTACGAGCGCCGGGCGATCCTCGAGGCCGCCGGATACCCGGGCGGGCTGGACCCGGTCAGCATCCCGGCGGACGAGCGCGACGCCAAGCACGACGAACGCGGCCCGGCCGAGGACGGGGCGGAATCGGAGCTGTGGCCGACCTGAGCCTGCCCTTCGAAGGCCTGCCGACCGCCTGGGTCGACCTATTCACGTTCGCCCTCGTGGTGATCGTCGCGATGCTCGCCTGGACGACGGCGCTCTTCGTGCGCGGCCAGCGGTTCAGGCGCAACCCGCCAAGGGTCCCCGCCGACGGCGGGGACTCGCTCACCTGGGTCTTCCTCGTCCCGGCGCTCGACGAGGAGGTGACGATCCGCGACAGCGTCGAGCGCCTGCTCGAGATCGATCTTCCCAGGCGCCTGGTCGTAGTGATCGACGACGGGTCCGAGGACGGCACCGCCGAGGTGCTCTGCCAGCTCGACCACCCCGACCTGCATGTGATCCGGCGGCGGGCGCCGAACGCGAGGAAGGGCAAGGCGGCGGCGCTCAACCACGCCTATCGCTCACTCGACGGACTGCTCGAGGGAACCGATCGCGACGGCGTGATCGTCGCGATCGTCGACGCCGACGGCCGGCTCAGCCCTTCGGCGCCTGGCTACGTCGCCTCCCACTTCGCGTCGGACCCGATGGTCGGCGGCGTTCAGTCCCTGGTCCGGATCTACAACCGCGGGCGCCTCCTGACCTGGATGCAGGACATCGAGTTCTCGACCTACGGCTCGCTGTTCCAGGCCGGCCGAAACGCGTGGGGAACCGCCGGGATGGGCGGTAACGGCCAGTTCAACCGGCTGCGTGCGCTCGACGACGTCGCGCTCGACGAAGGCCCGTGGCGCGACCGCCTGACCGAGGACCAGGATCTCGGCCTGCGGCTGATCGCCGCCGGATGGCACGGTCGCCAGGATCTGCGCGCCAGGGTCGACCAGCAGGGGCTGCCCGGCCTGCGCAAGCTTTTTCGGCAGCGAACCCGATGGTCGCAGGGAAACCTCCAGGCGATGGGTTTGATCGACGCGGTCTGGCGAGCCCGCGTCCCGCTGATCGCCCGGGTCGAGCTGCTGGCCTATCTGCTGATGCCCCTCTGGCAGACCCTGATCGGCGCCACGCTCGTCGCCGCGGTGGCGCTGGCGCTCACCGGCGTCGCCGCGTTCTGGATCGACGGGCCGTGGTGGCAGCTCGCGTTCTTCTACGTGCTCGGGTTCGGGGGGACGATGCTGGGGTGCGTTGCCGCGCGCGCAGCCGACGGACCGCTCGGCTACCTGCGGGGGATCCTGATCGCCCAGATCTACGCGTTCTACTCCTGGATCCTGTGGCCGGTCCTGATCCGCTCGGCCCTGCGCCAGCTGACCGAGCGGCGCGAGTGGGCGAAGACCGAGCGAGAGGCGCTCCCGACAGAGGCGGCGCGACCGCTGGGCCCGCGCCTGCCCGCCGAGGAGTAGGTGCCCATCGTCGATCGAATGGAAGGACGGGCTCGTTGGGCTGTGTCGCGACCGGACCGGCGACGGCCCGGAGTCGACGTGCTGATCACCCTGATCGACAAGGAGAGGAAGCCATTAGCATGAACGGCATGGTCGCTCGCGGCGGCATCGACCTCGGCGGCACGAAGATCCAAGCGGTCGTCGTCGACGGCAGGTGGAACGTCCTCGGTCAGTCGCGCCGACCGACCCCCACCAAAGGCGGCCCAGGCGACGTCGCCGAGCAGATGGGCGACGCGCTCCGCGACGCTGCCCTGGATGCCGGAATGCGCCCCAGCGCGCTGGCGGGCGTCGGGGTCGGCTCGCCCGGGGACGTCAACGAGACGACCGGGACCGTATCTCAGGCTCGCAACCTCCCCGGGTGGGACGGCTCCTTCAAGCTTGGCCCCTCGCTCTCAAAGACGCTCGGATCACCGGTGGCGGTCGGAAACGACGTCCGGGTCGCCACGGAGGCCGAGTCGCGGCTCGGGGCGGGGCGCCACTACAAGTCGCTGATCGGGGTCTTCTGGGGAACCGGCGTCGGCGGCGGCGTGATCCTCAACGGTGAGCCATGGCTCGGCCGCGGAGCGGCCGGCGAAATCGGCCACATGGTCGTCAAGCGGGGGGGCGCCCGCTGCACCTGCGGCCGGCGAGGTTGCCTGGAAGCCTATGCGGGCCGAGCGGCGATGGAGATCAAGGCCCGAAGCGAGCACGACGCGGGAAAGCACACCGATCTGTTCAAGATAATGAGGAAGCACGACCGCGACCGGCTCACGAGCGCCATCTGGGGGCATGCCCTGAAGGAAAAGGACCCGCTCGCCGAGAAGCTCATCGACCGCGCGATCTCCGCGCTCGGGGCGGGCATCGCCTCGGCGGTCAATCTGCTCGACGTCGAGGCGGTGATCATCGGGGGAGGGCTCGGCGTCCGTCTCGGAGAGCCATATGTGAAGCGGATCCGCGAGGCGATGACCCCCCATCTGTTCAGCGACGACCACCCGCCGGCTCTTCATGTGGCTGCGCTCGGCGACCTCGGCGGCGCGATCGGCGCCGCACTGCTGAGCGGGAGCCGCGACAAGGCCGCGAGGGACCGAGCCCGCTCGCGCCGACCCAAGGCGAGCTCGAATTCGACCGCCGGCGACGGGGCTGCGTCGAGGAATCGGTCCCGCGCGCGGCGCGGGTCGAAGGCCCAACCAGAGAGCTAGCTCGACGACCTGGCTTCGGGTGCGCCGGCCATCTCCACGGCGGCTCCGAGCGCATCTCGATACCCACGAGCGAACGACGGCGCCGGTTGCAAGGCCTCGGCGAAGAGGTCGCGGAGCCCGTCGGTCGCCGCGCCCCGGCTCAACCGCACCTCATCCGAGCCGCTTCGGAAGGTCAGGGTCTCTATCCCACCGCACCCGCGAGCCTCGGGATCGCGCCGAAGCGATAGCGCCACCTCCCCTCCATCAGGCCGCAGCGCCCTGCCGAGAACCCGCCCGTCATCGCGCTCGACCCTCTCCGGGCGCCAGCCCGCACGCGCCGCGACCCAGCCCACGTGCAGCAGGGCCGCGGAGAGGGCCTCTCCCTCGTAGCCGAGCTCGAGGCTCGTGATCCGCGACAACAGACTCCGCTGCTGGAGTGGCTCGAACGCAGCCGCCGTCGCGGCGCGCCAGAACTCCAGGCGCCCCCAGGTCAGGTCGTGAACCCCGACCACGTGCGCCAGCTCGGCCAGGTGCCAAATGGGGACACCGTCTTCGGTCGAGTCGACCAGCACGTGCTGGGCGCGCTCCAGCAGGCGCGGATCCGGGATCGGTACGGCGGGGGCCGGGAGCCACAGCACGGTTGGCAGGTCGCTCAACAGGAGCGGCGCGATCAGAGATGCCGCATGGATGAGGCGCGAGTCGTCGGCAGCCAGCACCACTCGGTCGTGGCAGACGCCGACCCGTCCCGCGGCGCTGGGATGGTGGCACTGCATGATCGCCTCGGCGTCGAGCCGATCGGTGGCGTGGCGGCGCAGCACCAGGGTGCGAGAGGGGCTGCGGTCGCCGAGCGCGGCGAGCGTGGCTTCGATCGCCTGTTCGGACCCACGCGGTCCCGGGGCGACGATCAGGTTGAGGGTTCGGGCCAGCGCGTGCCCCTCGCGCTGGTGGGCTCGGTGCAGCCGGGCGAGCTCGGATTCGACTTGATCGATGCCGACGCCGCGACCGGCCCAGGTCGAGCGATCGCCGCCCGGCTCGGTGCTCAAACCTGCCTCCAGCGGCGGCCCCGGACGGCCAACAGCTCGTCGGCCCCAGCCGGCCCCTGGGAGCCGGCCTCGTAGGTCTCGGGCCCCGGCGCCGAATCCCAGGCCTCGAGGATCGGCTCGATCAATCTCCACTCGGCCTCGACCTCGTCCACCCGGGTGAACAGGGTGGCGTCCCCCAGCAGGGCGTCGTGGAGCAGGCGCTCGTATGCCTCCGGCGAGTCACCGAGAAACGAGGTCCCGTACTTGAACTCCATCTGGACCGGCCGGACGCTCATCGTCTGGCCGGGGACCTTGGCGATCAGTCGCATCGACACGCCCTCGTCGGGCTGCACCGAGAGCACCAACTCGTTCGGCTGGGCGTCGGCGATCTCGGAGCGCGCGAACGGCAGGTGCGGGACCGCCCGGAATCGGACCGCGATCTCGGTCACCCGCCGCGGAAGCCGCTTCGCGGCCCGCAGGTAGAAGGGCGTTCCGGCCCAGCGCCAGTTGTCCACCTCGACCCGCATCGCGACGTAGGTGTCGGTCCTCGAGTCGTCGGGGACCCCCACCTCGTCGCGGTAGGCGGGAACCTCCTCGCCGCCGATCCAGCCGGCCCCGTACTGCCCTCGCGCCACGTAGGAGGAAACCTCCGCCGGCTCGAGGATCCTGACCGAGCGAAGCAGCTTGACCTTCTCGTCGCGGATCGTGTCGGCGTCGAAGCGGACCGGTGGCTCCATGCCGACCAGGGAAAGGAGCTGCATCAGGTGGTTCTGGACGACATCCCTGAGCGCCCCGGCGGAGTCGTAGTAGGAGGCGCGCCGCCCGATTCCGATCTGCTCGGCCATCGTGATCTGAACGTGGTCCACGTAGCGACGGTTCCACACCGGCTCGAGGATGCCGTTCGCGAACCGCAGCACCTGGAGGTTCTGGACCGTCTCCTTGCCGAGGTAGTGGTCGATCCGGAAGATCTGGGACTCGTCGAACGCGGCCGAGACCTCGGCATTCAGCTCGAGCGCCGAGCCGAGATCGGAGCCGAACGGCTTCTCGATCATCAATCGGGTCGGGGGATCGGCGCCGGCGCCCAGTCCGGCGTCGGCCAGCGCGCCGGCGATCGGGGCGAAGAAGCGCGTCGAGACGGCCAGATAGAAGACCCGCTGCGTGGGAACGTCGCCCTCGTGCTCGCGAATTCGGTCCTTCAGCGCCTCGAACAGAGCCGGATCGGTGAAGTCGCCATGCAGGAAGTCGAGCCTCGGCTCGATGGCCGCCCAGGCATCGGCCACGATCCCGGTTCTCGAGTGGGCCTCGATCGCCTCGCGGGCGCTGCGCCGAAACTCCTCGGGGTCCGCGGCGCTCCTCCCGATCCCGATCACCTCGAAGCGCTCGGGCAAGAGGCCTCCGAGCCCCAGGTTGTAGATCGCCGGAATCAACTTGCGGGCGGCCAGATCCCCGGTCGCGCCGAAGATCACCAGGGTCGTCGGCTCGGGGAGCGGCTGCTCGACGTCCTGCGCAAACGGGTTCGCCGGCGCCGCGACGGCGCTCACGGTCGGCCGGCTCCGGTTCGCGGTTGGACGGCGTCGGCCCCGGCGAGCTCGAGGCCCGCGAGCAGCGCCGCGCCCCGGACCCCGGCGCGATTGCCGTGTCGCGCCAGCCGCACCTCGGTTCGCTCGCCGACCCCGGGCAAGACGTAGCGCCGCGCGGTCTCCCGGGCTGGGCCGAGCAGCAGCTCCCCGGCGATCGACACGCCGCCGCCCACCGCGACCACGTCCGGGTCGAACGTGTTGATCGCGTTGGCGATCCCGACGCCGAGCCGCTCGCCGAGCAGGCGAAGCGCCCCGATCGCCTCGGGGTCCGCCGCCTCGG
The DNA here is from genome assembly GCA_050697175.1 of Solirubrobacterales bacterium. GTDB lineage: Bacteria > Actinomycetota > Thermoleophilia > Solirubrobacterales > 70-9 > AC-56. The sequence continues at coordinate 7,766 of JBOGZB010000004.1, forward strand.
CCGCCTCCACGGCGTCGTGGCCGTCAACGCTCCCTGCCTCGGCGAGGATCCGGCCTAGCGGCGACCCCGGGTCGCGCTCTGCGATCGCCTCGGCGAGCCGGTCGAGCACCCTGCCCGCCGCCAGCGACTCCAGCGACCCCGCCTGGGGGAAGTCCCCGGACGGCGGGGCTCCGTCAGCGAGGGTGGCCCCCACCAGCGTGTGCCCGAGCTCGCCCGCGGCCCCGGTCGCGCCCCGGTAGACCCGTCCGGCCAGCACCAGGCCCCCGCCGATCCCGGTCCCGACCGTGAACATGACCAGGTTCTCCACGGTCGCGCGGCCGGCGTCATCGAAGGCTTCGCCGAGGGCCGCGACGGTCGCGTCGTTGTCGACGAAGACCGGCAGGCCGAGTCGGTCCTCGAGCACCTGTTGCAGGTCGAGATCGGCCATGTGGAGGTTGACGCTCGAGCGCACCCGGCCGGTCGCGAACTCGACCACTGACGGAACTCCGATACCCACGCCCACGGTTGCCGGGGCCCGGGCGGAATCCACCGCCGCGGCGATCTCGTCGATCAGCTCGTCGGCGCTCGAGGCCTCCGTGGGGCGGATGTCCGACTCGCCGAGTCGCTGGCCCTCGAGGGTGGCCACCGCGACCTTGGTCCCCCCGACGTCGACACCGATCAGGTGGCCGCTCAGCACGGAGGTGAGACTACGCCGCGACCGGCTCGCGGCGTCGCGTCCTGGCCGGGCGGGCGGGCTGCTTCTCGGCCTCGACCAGGTCCACGAGGAACTCGCCCGTGTGCGAGCCGGTGGTCGCCGCGACCTGCTCCGGGGTCCCGACCGCGACGACCTCCCCTCCGGCCTCGCCGCCCTCCGGGCCCAGGTCGATGATCCGGTCAGCCGACTTGATCACGTCGAGGTTGTGCTCGATCACGACCACGGAGTTGCCCGCCTCGACCAGCCTGTCCAGAACCTCGAGGAGGCGATGGACGTCGGCGAAGTGGAGGCCGGTGGTCGGCTCGTCGAGGATGTAGAGCGTCCGGCCGGTGGCGACCTTGCAGAGCTCCGCCGCGAGCTTCACCCGCTGCGCTTCGCCCCCGGAAAGGGTCGTCGCGGGCTGCCCGAGCGTCATGTAGTCGAGCCCGACGTCGTGCAATGTCTGCAGACGCCGGCGGATCTTCGGGATCTTGGCGAAGAAGCGGAGCGCCTCCTCGACCGACATCTCGAGCACGTCGGCGATCGTCTTGCCCTTGAAGCGCACCTCGAGCGTCTCGCGGTTGTACCGGCGCCCCTTGCACGTCTCGCAGGGGACGTAGACGTCGGGCAGGAAGTGCATCTCGATCTTGATCTGGCCGTCGCCCTTGCACGTCTCGCAGCGGCCGCCCTTGACGTTGAACGAGAACCGGCCGGGCCTGTAACCGCGCACCTTGGCGTCCGGCGTGAGCGAGTAGAGCTCGCGGATGTGGG
>JBOGZB010000005.1:0-2633 GCA_050697175.1 Solirubrobacterales bacterium
GGCTCACGCAGGACGAAGAAGGCCGTGACCTCGCCCAGCGCCTCGTGGAGCGGCTCGGCGCCGCCCGCGTCGTTCATCTCCTCGGCGACGCTGTCGGTGATCGCGCTGCGAAGCCCCGCGATCATCCAGCCGCTCGACTTGCGCGCCTCGGGCAGCCGCTGCCACTCGGCGACCCGCGCCATGTAGCCGACCCGGGCGACCCACCGCGCCGTGTCGATCGTCTCCGCGTCGCTCGCGTCGAGATCGGCGAGGGCCATCAGGCCCGCCTCCAGGGCGCGCGCGGCGTCGCTCGTCAGGTACTCGGTCTCGGCACGGTGGAGCGCGTCGTCGGCGAGGACGTCGGCGAGCTCCAGGGCGTCTTGCTCGGAGACGAGCGCCAGGTCGGATCGGCCCGCCACCGGCTGCGCCGAGATCTCGGGCCGTCGGGCGAACAGCGCCATCGGCCTAACGGCGAGCCGCCCGGGGCTCCGCGTCGACGCGATCGGGTCTCGTCTGCTCGGACACGCCCGTCGATCCTCCCAAATCAGACCCGAAAATGCGCGATCCGGGCGCCGGAATCAGGTAGAGCGCGCGCTCGGCCCGGCCCGGCTCAAGTGGCCCCATCCCGGTGGTAGGCGCGCTTGATCCTGTCGCGTTCCGACCGCGGGATCGCGCCGCGGGTCATCCTGGCCGGCCCGACCGGCGTCTGTTCGAAGTCGAAGGCCTTGGAGAAGTCGTAGGCCGCGGCGTCCTCCGTGGAAAGCGCCGGAAGTCCGAAGGTGTGCTCGGTGAAGGACAGAAACGAGGGGATCTCGGCCCGCCTGGAGTCGGTGTAAGAGGGCTTGGCGTAGGGGCTGACGATGACCGTCGGGACCCGGAAGCCGAGCCCCGCGGGCGGCCGAACGTGGTCGTAGAAGCAACCGCAATCGTCGTAGGTGATGAAGATCGCCGTCGATCCCCAGTCGGGGCCGTTCTCGATCGCCGAGACCACCCGGCCGATCCAGTTGTCGCCGGCCGCCATCGAGTACTTGTTGTGCTGGGAGACGGTTCCGTCGGGCAGCACGACACTGAACGCCGGCAGATCGCCGCGCTTGGCGTCGCCGAGCACCTGGCTGCGCGGAACCGAATTGTCGTGCTGAGCCGTGTACAGACAGCCGGCAAAGGTCGGGCAGATGGCCCATGAGTAGCCGTTCTTGGTGGTTGAGGTGGAGTAGAGCTTCCAGCTCAGCCCGGCCGCGTCGAGCTCGTCCATGATCGTCGGGACGTGCTCGACGGGGGTGGCCCGGTAAGCGCCGCCGTAGGGATACTCGACGGGGTCGAGGCTGAAGTCGGGAATGCACGACGGGACCGCGATCGGCGTCGAGGAGGGCGCAGCCTGCCAGGTGGCGTCCTTGTTCGAGTCGCAGCCCCATCCGCGCGCGTGCTCGACCAGGCCGGGCATGGGGTTGATCCCGGTGAAGCCGTCGAGGTCGGCGGCGACCAGCTCGATGTGGGCGCCCCAGCTCGGAATGGTGTCCATCTGAAAGGTGTGGTCGGCGATCACGAACCTGCGGGCGAGGTTGGTCAGATTGGGAATCTGGCCGGGCCAGAACTGGGTCATGCAGGCATAGCCATACTGCTTGTCGCAGCCGTAGATGGTGTCCCAGCCATCCATCCTCCCCCCGTTGATGGCCCTCACCTGCTCGTTCGGGGTGTGGCCGACCGGAGGCACGAAGTCGGTGGCGCGCTTCAGCGGCACCTGGGGATGGCCCGGCCGCTTGCCGTAGAGCGACCCGTTGCAGCGCCCGGTCTGGACGCAGAACCGCCCGAACACGTTGTCGAAGCTGTGGTTCTCCTGGTAGACGATCACCACATGCTTGATCGGCGAGGCCTGGGCGCTGAGCGGCGCGGCCAGGGCCACCGCCGCCGCGAGGAGCAGCGTCAGTCCCGCCGTGGCCCGTCGAGCGCTCACCGCCCCGAAGATAGATGGCCCGTCCCCCCGAACCGAGACGTTGGACGATCGTGCGAGTCGCGGCCTGGCCCCGCGCTGCTCCTCTGGATAGCACCATCGCGGCTTTGTGACGGCGCCGTTCCCCGAGGTCACGGCTCCCAGCGTCGCTGCTTCGGATCCCATCTCCCCGTCGCGGTCCCGTCCAGAAGAGGGTCGAGGAACGGCCGCACGACCGCGAGTGCCTCGTCCAGAGTGCGGGCCATAGGCAGGAGCGAGCGACCTGCCTCGGCCGCGTATCCGCGCTCCCACAGGTCGCGGTCCGGGACATCGAACTTCGGAAGCAGGGCGACCCGCCGCCGCTGAGACTCTGACGTCAGCGCCGCCATCTGCGCCTCGGCCTCGACGGGTGCCTCGGTGATGATCGCGACCAGGTCGACCAGGTCCTTGTAGCGAGTCGATGGCGCTTCGCTGTCCCCGTATCGGTCAAAGGTCGCCGTCACCTTGTCGGCGATGTGATCCACGAGCGGGTATACGCGGTATCCGTGCTGCTCCACGTCGGGCATGACGACGCGCGCGAGCGCCGGCACGTCCTCGGGCACACCGGTCATCGTGACGTCCGACCCGACGAGATCGACGTGGAACTTCGCCCACTCCGTCGCCCCGACGTACGCGGTGACGGGAAGGCGTACGCCATTCGCAGCATTCCGCACCGCCTGTGGTGGAC
>JBOGZB010000006.1:0-1796 GCA_050697175.1 Solirubrobacterales bacterium
ACGTCGGCGATCGTCTCCTCGGCGACCTGGCGCTGATCGTCGCTCGTGTAGAAGATCTCCGAACGGTAGCTGGACCCGACGTCGTTGCCCTGCCGGTCTTTCGTGGTCGGGTCATGGATCTGGAAGAAGAACTCGAGGATGTCCCGATAGGAGATCCGCTCGGGGTCGAAGGCGATCTCCACGGCCTCGGCGTGGCCGTCGTGGTTTCGGTATGTGGCGTCCGGAACGTCCCCGCCCGTGTATCCAACCCGCGTCGAGATCACGCCGTCGCGCTTTCGCAGCAGCTCCTGTGCGCCCCAAAAGCAGCCTCCCGCCAGAATCGCCGTCTCGGTGTGGTCGGTCATCGCGCAGCTCCTTGGTTCGGAATCGAATCGAGCTTAGCCCCGGGCCGAATTGCCGGCCGTTTCCCCTCGGCTCAGGAAGCCGAGAATCAGCTCGCGGAAGACCACCGGCGTCTCGAGCGGCGCGAGGTGGCCGGCGCCGGCGATCACCGCGTGGCGCGCCCGCGGCAGGGTTCGGGCCATCGCCTCGGCTCCCTGTCTGAAGTCGACCAGATCGTGCTCCCCCGCCGCCACCAGCGCCGGCACGTTGATCTTCGCCAGGGCGCTCGGATCGTCCTCCAGAGGATCGGCGGCGTCGGCCGGCTCCGCGTTGCCCTGCTGCTCGAAGGCGCGCCGCTGCATCGAGGCCACCCGCTCGCGCAGGTCGGGCGGCGCCCCGGGCATCGTCCAGGCGTCGACCGCCGCCTGAACCGCCGCCTCCTTGTCTCCGCGCTCGAGGCCCCCCTCCTCAGCCTCCCACGCCGCGGCGAGCTGAGGGGAGGGCTCCAGGCCCGGCGGCGGAGCGGAGAGCAGCGCCAGCGCGGAGACCCGCTCAGGCGCGACGAGCGCCACCCGCAGCGCCACGGCGCCGCCGAAGGAGGAGCCGACCAGCGCCGCGCGCTCGATCGAGAGCTCGTCCATCGTGCGCAGGACGTCCAGCCAGGCGGCCTGCTCGCCGGGGGGCACGGGCGCCTCTCCGAAGCCGGGCAGGTCGGGCGCGATGGCTCGAAAGCCCGCTTCGGCCAGCGGCTCCAGATGCTCCGCCCACATCGTCCGATCGGCGACGCCGGCATGGAGCAGGATCAGCGCCGGGCCGCGGCCCGCCTCGTCGTGGGGGAGGATCACGGCCAGCGCTCAGGTGTTGGCGGCCGTTTCGATCCTCAGCCTTTCTGGGAGTAGGGGTCCTTCGGCGCCCGGTCGGGGGAGAGCGACTCCCTCGACCGCTCCACGAGGAGCTCGATCGCGTCCGCCAGGTGGACCTGGCCGATGCTGTAGTCGTCGCGCTCGACGCGCAGCTTGTGCGCCTCGAGCAGGACGTCGGCGTGGGTGAAGCCCGCCGGCGGGACGAAACGGTACGAGGCCAGCTCGATCAGCAGCCCGAGCGGGTCCTCGAAGTAGATGGAGTCCATGAAGCCGCGATCCTTGACGCCGCTGTGCTCGATCCCGCGCTCGTCGAGCCGCTCCACCGCCTGGTTGAAGCTCGCCGCCGAGAGGGCGAAGGCGACGTGATGGACGGCGCCGGGATCGGTCGAGGTGCGCTCGGGATCGGGCTTTCGCTCCTCGTTGGTGAAGATCGTGATCAGCCGGCCGTCGCCCGGGTCGAAATAGAGGTGGCTCTCGGACTCCCGGTCGAGGTTCGGCTGCTCGAAGATGAACGGCATCCCGAGGACGCCCTCCCAGAAGTCGATCGACGTCTGGCGGTCGGCGCCAGTAATGGTGAGGTGGTGCACGCCCTGGCTCTGAAGCTTCTGCATT
>JBOGZB010000007.1:0-3174 GCA_050697175.1 Solirubrobacterales bacterium
GTCCTGACCTGCTCGGGCGGCGACTCGAGCCTCGCCGCGGACGAGGCGGCCCGGATCGGATCCGAGCTCCCGGGGCTTGCCCCGGCGACCCGCGAGCGCCTCGACGAGCTGCTCCCGGACGCGGCCACGGTGGGTAATCCGCTCGACTACACGGCGGTGATCTGGGGTGACACGGACCTGCTTCGCCGGATCACCGTCGCCGTGGGAGACGATCCGTCGGTCGACCAGCTCCTGGTTCTCTACGACCACCCCCAGGGCCTCTCGCCCGAGGCGGCAGAGAGCTGGGCGGCGGTCCGGGCCGGGATCGTCGCGGGCGCGGACGAGACCGCGGCCGCCACCCTGGTCGCGTCGACCCTGCCGGACCTGATCGACGACCAGGCGAGCGGCGAGCTCGCCGACCGCGGGGTGCCCGCGATCGCCGGGCTCCGAACCGCGCTGTCCTGCGCGCGGGCGCTCCGAGTCCCGGGCGGGGATCCGGGCCGACTGCTCGAGATCGCAGGGGCGGCGTCGCAGCGAGACGCCGTCGCCGGCGACCCCACCGGCGCCGACGGCTGGGTGGACGAGATCGATGCCAAGGAAATGCTCCGAGGGGCGGGGCTGCCGGTGCCCGACGCGAGGGTCGTGGCGAGCGAGGACGAGTGCGCCGCGGCGCTCGCAGAGCTCGGCGGAGCGGTGGCGATCAAGCTGGCCGCGCCGGACCTTCGCCACAAGACCGAGGCCGGCGCGGTGCGACTCGACGTGCGAACAGCCGACCAGGCGCGCGCCGCCTACCGCGAGCTCTCGAACGCGGAGGCGGCCGAGGGGGCGCGGGTGCTGGTCGAGCGGATGGCTCCGCCGGGCGTCGAGCTTCTGGTCTCGGCGCGGGGTGACGCGGTGGTTCCGGCGCTGGTCGTCGGGATGGGCGGGATCTGGGCTGAGGCGCTCGACGACGTCGCGATCGTGCCCGTTCCGGCGAGCGCCGAGCGGGTCCGCGAGGCGATCGGCTCACTGCGCGGCGCTCCCCTGTTGACCGGAGGTCGCGGCCGCGGCCCGCTGGACGTCGATGCGGCAGCGACCCTCGCCGCGGCGGTCGGATCCCTGCTCCTCGAACAGGGCCTGGACCTGATCGAGCTCAATCCGGTGGTCGTCCACGAGGCCGGATGCACCGCCGTAGACGCGGTCGCCCGGCGAGCCCGGGCGCCTGGCTGAGCGCCACGCCACGCCGCACGGAGGACCCTTCGGATGCCGGCCACTCCGCCCGTCCGCCGTCGGCGTTGACCTTGTAGTCAACCGTACGACCGTCTGATAGAGTCCCGCGCCATCGAGGCCGCCACGCACAGCCCGAGCCCAGATACGGCCGCCAAGGTGGGGGCGCCTCGCTCCTATGACGCGATCGTCGTGGGCGGAGGACACAACGGCCTGACGACCGCCGCATATCTCGCCCGCTCGGGCCTGCGGGTCGTTGTCCTGGAACGGCGGGGCATCCTCGGGGGCGCCTGCGTCACCGAGGAGGTCTGGCCCGGCGCCCGGATCTCGCGGGCCAGCTACGTGGTCTCGATGCTCCAACCGAAGGTCGTCTCCGACCTGCGACTTCGCGACTACGGCTACCGCGCGGTCCCGCTCGATCCGGCCTATGCGGCGATGACGACCGACGGCCCGATCTTCTTCTTCAACGAGGCGGCCCGCACCGCCGCCTCGATCGCGAAGTTCTCCAAGCACGACGGCGAGGCATACGAGGGCTTCGAGGACCTGCTCGACCGGGCCGCCTCGTTCCTGCGGCCGATGATGCTTCGCGAACCTCCCGCGCTCGGCTCGCGGAACCCCGGCCATCTGCTCGGACTGCTTCGCGAGGGCGCCCGCACGGCCGGGCTCGGCCGCCGCGACATTCACGACCTGATCCGCATCTTCACCATGTCGGTCGCCGACCTGCTCGACGACCACTTCGAGCACGACGGGCTCAAGGGCTCAATCGCCTCGACCGGGGTGGTCGGGGTCTGGGCCGGGCCGCGAACACCCGGTACCGCCTACAACCTTCTCCACCACGCGCTCGGCGAGATCGACGGGATCTCGGGCGGCTGGGGCCAGGTGATCGGCGGGATGGGCGCGATCAGCCAGGCGCTCGCCCGCTCGGCCGAGGCGTCCGGCGCCGAGATCCGGACCGGCGCTGCCGTCGAGTCCGTCGACGTCAAGAACGGTCGGGTGATCGGCGTGACGCTCGCCGACGGCGAGGAGATCCGCGCCCCGATCGTCGCCTCGGGCGCCCATCCGAAGACCACCGTCCTCGACCTGACCGGCGCCGAGCACTTCCCCGACGAGGTCGCCGACGACATGCGTCGCTACCGGACGCGCGGCGGCTCCGTGAAGGTCAACCTGGTCCTCAGCGAGGCGCCGAAGTACGAGGGGGTCAGCGACGAGGAGCAGCACATGCTCGAGCGCACGGGTGTCAACCTCTGCCCCTCGATCGACTACCTCGAGCGCGCCTGGCAGGACGCGGTCGAGGGCCGTCCCGCCGAGAATCCCTATGTCGAGGCGGAGCTGCCCTCGGCGGTCGATTCGAGCCTCACCGACGACGGGCGCTGGGTGATGACGATGTTCACTCAATACGGCCCCCCCGGCGAGGAGGGCTGGCCCGACGGCGCGCGGGAACGCTACGGCGATGCCTGCGTCGAGCACCTGGGGCGCTTTGCGCCCAACGTGCCCGGGGCGGTCCTCGAGCGCGAGGTCCTCGCCCCGCCGGACCTGGAGCGGATCTTCGGCCTGGTCGGCGGCTCGATCTTCCAGGGCGAGCAGGGGCTCGACCAGATGGCCTTCATGCGCCCCTCGCCGATGCTCGCCCAATACGCGACCCCGGTCGACGGCCTCTACCTGTGCGGCGCCGGCACACATCCCGGCGGCGGCGTGATGGCGGCGTCGGGCCACAACGCCGCGAAGCGGATCCTCCGCGACCGCCGCCGCTCCCGCCGTCCCTGGCGCCGAGCCACCGCCTGATTGGTCGACGCCCCGGGCGCTACCACCAACGCCGTCGGCGGGCTGGGTGGGGGGCCGCTGACTGAGGTTAGGTCCGGGGGCCGGACCGAACTACGGTCGGCGAAGGTGCTGCGGGGGGACTGCGCATTACGCCTGACCGGCACACCAACCGCGCGGCCAAACAACGAGCGCCGCGCTCTGGCGAGCGCGGCGCTCCCGTTGCCATCT
>JBOGZB010000008.1:0-8200 GCA_050697175.1 Solirubrobacterales bacterium
CCTGAAGGCAATCGCCTACTGCGGCTAGCCGAGACCGACCAGCGCGGCGACGCGCTCGCGGTGCTGGCGCGGGGTGCCCAGGAGCTGAGAGCTCACGCGGGCGCGCTTCAGGAAGAAGTGGATGTCGTGCTCCCAGGTGAAGCCGATGCCGCCGAACGTCTGGATCGCGTTGTGGGTCGCCGAGGTCGCGGCGTCGGAGGCCCGAGCCTTCGCCATCGACGCGGCCAACGGCAGCGATTCCGGCTGCGCATCCGCGGTCCAGCCCGCGTAATAGGCAAGCGAGCGCGACTCTTCAACGTCCCAGAGCATCTCGGCGAGCCGGTGCGAGACGGCCTGGTAGGCGCCGATCGGGCGACCGAACTGCTCGCGCTCCTTCGCGTAGGCGACCGCGATGTCCAGGGCTCGCGCCGCCACCCCGACCAGCTCGGCGGCCAGGATGACCGCCGACCTCTCCGCTGCCTGCTCGACGTCCCCAGGGAGCGAATCGCCCCCGGATGCGCTGGCGCGGTAGTAGGCGCGGGTAGTGTCGATCAGGTCGAGGCGCTCGAGCTCGGCGTCATCGGGCTCAACGAGCTTGGCGCCGTCGCCGTCGTTCAAGACCAGGACCGACGCGCCCGCCGCGGCGCCGACCACCGGCTCGTCATCGGGCGTCAAGGCTGCGGCGGCACGTTCGACCCCTGAGGCGATCCCGGGGAGCCATTTGGCGCGCTGCTGGTCGCTCCCCGCCTGCTCGATGAAGATGCCCGCCGAGAGGTTCGAGATCCAGGGCGACGGCGCCAGCGCGTAGCCCATCTCCTCGGCGAGGATCACCGCCTCGACGGTGCCGAGGCCCTGGCCGCCGTGCTCCTCGGAAAGCGCGATCCCGGCCCAGCCGAGCTCGCAGATCTCGCCCCACAGCCCCTCGTCGTAGGGGCTGTCGGACTCGGCGAGCTCGCGGACCTTCTCGGGTGCAAAGCGCGAGGCGAGGAACTCGCGGGCGGTCGACTTGATCTCGCGCTGCTCGTCGTTGAAGTCGAAGTTCATGAAAAATCATCCCTTGCCAGGGGGGCAAATCTCGTTTCGCGCCTAAAGGCGCTCACCCGCATCACCTGAGCTTGGGCAGGCCGAGGACGCGCTCGGCGACGATGTTCTTGAGGACGTCGCTGGTGCCGCCCTCGATCGAGTTGGCCCGGGAGCGCAGGAAACGGTAGGCCCAGAGGTTGTCCTTGCGGAGCGTCTCGACGCCACCGACCGCAAGGGCGAGCTCGGTCATCGCCTGGTTGGTCGATGACCATTGGAGCTTGGCGATCGAGCCCTCCGGTCCGGGGGTCCCGACCTTCATCGTCGCCGTCAGCGCGCGCATCGCCCCCAGCCGCAACCCCTCGATGCCGATCTTCAGGCGGGCGACCCTGTCGCGAACGAGGGGGTCGTCGGCGAGGCCTCGTTCCCTCGCGAGCTCGATCAGCTCGTCGAGCGAGTTGGCGAGGCCGAGCGCGGCCGACGCGCCGAGGCCTGCGCGCTCGTTCATCAGCGTCGTGATCGCGACCATCCAGCCGTTGCCCTCGCCGCCGACCACGTTCTCGTCCGGGACATAGGCGTTCTCGATGAACAGCTCGTTGAACTCGGACTCGCCGGTGATCTGACGGAGCGGCCGCACGTCCACCTCGTCCTGCTCCATGTCCATCAGGAAGTAGGTGAGGCCCTTGTGCTTGGGGGCGTCCTGATCGCTACGAGCGACCAGCATGCACCACTTGGCCTCGTGGGCGAAGGTCGTCCAAACCTTCTGGCCGGTGATCCGCCAGCCGCCGTTGTCCTTGACGGCCTTGGTCTTCAGCGACGCGAGGTCCGAGCCCGACTCGGGCTCCGAGAAGCCCTGGCACCAGATCTCCTCGGCGGAGAGGATCGGCTCCAGGTAGCGCTCCTTCTGCTCCTCGGTGCCGTGGGCGATGACCACTGGGCCGCCCATCACGAGCCCGAGGACGTTGGCGGGCCGCGGCGCCCTGGCTCGAGCGAGCTCCTCGCCGAAGATCGACTGCTCGATGAGCGTGGCCCCTCGGCCGCCGTACTCCTTCGGCCACGACACGCCGGCCCAACCGGCGGAGTGCAGCTTGCGCTGCCACTCGCGCTCGAACTCGTACTGGACCTGGTCGCCGCCCTGGGGCGCCGGGCCGGGGTGGTTCTCCTCGAGCCAGGCGCGCAGCTCGTCGCGAAATTCCTGCTCCCCGGCCGTAAGGGTCAGATCCATTCGGCGGACTCTATCGCCGCCTAGTCGAACACGTAGAGCATCAGCAGCGCCGTCGCGACCCAGGTCACGGCGGCGAAGATCATCCCCGGGTCCTCGGTCAGGATCCGCGCCGTGGAGCGGGTGTCCTTTCGGTCGTAGATCAAATAGAGGTAGCGGAAGATCGCGTAGAGGACCGAAGGCGCAGTGGCGAGCATCTTGGAGCCGATCTTGGGGCTGTTGACGGCATAGATCACGTAGCTGAGGATCGCCGAGGCGGTCACCATCGCCACCATCTGGTCGAGGAACGGAAGCGAGTAGTGCTCGAGCACCGGCCGGGTGTCGCCGCCCTCGCTCTGCTCCAGGATCGCCTCCTGTCGGCGCTTGGTGAAGCCCAGAAAAAGGGCCAGCATCGCGGTGCAGATCAACAGGAACTCCGACGCGCGTGCCTCGACCGCGACCGCGCCCGCCACGACCCGGAGGATGAACAGCGAGGCGATCGCCATCACGTCGAGGATCACCAGCCGCTTCACGATCAAGGTGTAGGCGATCGTGATCACGCCGTAGCCGGCGACCAGGGCGGCGACCTCGGCTGAGCCGAAGGCCGCGGCAGCGGCGATCGCGACGGTCGCCAGCACGGCCGCGGACACGGAGGCGAGCCCCGTCGACAGCTCGCCGCTCGCGATCGGGCGGTGGCGCTTGTCGGGGTGGCGGCGGTCGAGCGGGGCGTCGTGCAGGTCGTTGAACAGGTAACCGGCGCTCGAGATCGCGCAGAAGCTCGCGAAGGTGAGGACCGCGTCGACGACCTGCGGTCCCTCCTTGAGCTTCTGCGAGAACAGCAGGCCGGCGAACACGAGCAGGTTCTTGGTCCACTCCGATGGGCGCATCGCCGCGAGCAGCGCGATGGGAGTCGACCTCCGGGGAGAACCCGACGGCTCGGCCGGCGCAGCGGCGGGCCGCTGCTCGGTGAGCATCTCCATGGCCGAGAGGTTAAGGGTCGACCAGGACCCCTGGATTGAGGATCGCCGACGGGTCGATCGCCCGCTTGGCCGCCCTGAGGGCAACGGCGAAGGGATCCGGGCGCTGGCGGTCGTACCAGGGGCGGTGGTCGCGGCCGACGGCGTGATGGTGGGTGATCGTCCCCCCGGCCTCGATGATCGCCTCCGAGACGGCCTCCTTGACCTCACCCCACTGCTCGACCTCGCCCCCGCGAGCCGCGGGGCACAGCACCGTGTAGTACGGGGCGACGCCGTCCGGGTAGACGTGGGTGAATCGGCATCCGAGGATCGGCGAGCCGGGACCGTCCCAGCCGACACCGCAGACCTCGGCGACCGAGCGGCGGGCGGCCTCCGTGACGCGCTCGTGGAAGCCGGCGAACCGATCCCAGGTGATCGCCGTCTCGAAGGTCTCCGACAGGACCCCGACCGCGACCAGCGTGTCGCGCAGGTAGGGCGCGGCGAGAAAGGCATGCCGCCACGAGCCAACCGGGTCGGCTCCCGGATCGGCCTCGATCGCGGGGTTGGCGGCCGCCGCGCCCCGCCTCGGCTCGGGCGCCGAGCGGCGTGTCGTCTCCCCGGGCTCGCCACCGTGCTCGCGAGCCACCTCGAGCGCGATCTCCATCGGGCCCTCGACCGGGTGGTGGGCCGACTCGAAGCCGAGGACGAGCAGCGCCTTGCCGGGCGGGCCCGCGTGGGTGAGCGCCGACTCGGCCGGGTCGAGCAGGCGGCAGTTAGAGGGGCCGAGGCCCGACCCGGCGAGTTCTCGGACGACCCGGGCGCCGGCCTCGAAGGAGCCGAACGCGACTCCGACCGAGAGCTTCCAGCGGGGGCGCTCCCTGACGCGCACCCAGGCCTCGGTGATCACCCCGAGGATCCCCTCGGACCCGAGCATCAGGCGGTCGGGGCTCGGACCCGCCCCCGAGGCCGGCAGGCGGCGGCTCTCCCACACACCGGCAGGGGTGATCGCGCGAACCGACTCGACCAGGTCGTCGATGTGGGTGGGCCCGGTGGCGAAGTGGCCGCCGGCCCGCGTCGCGATCCAGCCGCCGAGGGTCGAGAGCTCGAACGACTGGGGGAAGTGTCGGAGCGTCAACCCGTGCTCTGCGAGCTGATCCTCGAGCCGAGGGCCGAGCGCCCCGGCCTGGATCCGGGCGGCCCCCGACGCGGAGTCCACGTCGAGCACCCGGTCGAGCAGCCCCAGATCGACGCTGACCGAGCCGCGATGGGCATCCCCCACCCGGGGCTCGATCCCGCCGACGACGGTCGTCCCTCCCCCATAGGGGATCGCGGCGACCCCCTCGTCCGCGCACCAGGCGAGGATCTGCTCGACCTCGCGCTCGTCGCGGGGGCGCGCCACGAGGTCAGGAGGGTTGTCGACCTGCCCGCGGAAGCCGCGCACCACGTCGCGATAGGCCTTGCCGAGCCCGTGGCAGACCCTGCTGTGCGGGTCCGTGCTGAACCGCTCGGCCAGCGCGGCGGGCGGCCCGACCCTCGGCGGATCCAGCTCGATCGCCTCGAGCGCGACGGGGTCCTCCACCGCCTCGCCTCCGAAGCCGAGCCGTTCGCGGACCCCCGGGGCGGCCGCCTCGACCTGGCGGCGCGACATGGCCTCGTCCTCGTAGCCCCAGCCCCAGTGCTTCCGGCGCCGTGTGCCCCCGTCTACCAGTGAACGCCCCTCATCAGATATGCGAAGGCGACCTGCTGGCGCGAAGCCTGCTCGTTGGCGGTCGGCATCCCCGGCGACTCGGCCTTCTCGCCCCGCGCGGCCTTCGAGTCGGGGAACAGCTTGTAGGCGCTGTTCAGGATGTAGTCGATCGACTTCGGGTTGATCGCGTAGAGAATCTGTCCGAGGGTGCCGAGCGGGGTCGCGACCCGCTTCGGCCGGTAGATGATCGAGTCGCAGATCATGTCGGCCGCCTCCTCGGGGGTGATGGTCGGGAAGCGGTCGTACATCTTGGTCGGCTTGATCATCGGGGTCCGGACCAGCGGCATGTGGATCGTGGTGATCGCAACGCCCTCGTCGACGATCTCCGAGGCTACGCAGCGCGAGAACGCGTCGAGCGCCGATTTCGAGGCCACGTAGGCCGAGAAGCGCGGGGTGTTCGTCTGCACGCCGATCGAGCTGATGTTCACGATCTGGCCCGAGCGCCGCTCGCGCATGACCGGGAGCAGCTTCAAGATCAGCTTCACCGCCCCGAAGTAGTTGAGCTGGATGGTTCGCTCGTAGTCGTGGAAGCGGTCGTAGGAGAGCGCGACCGAGCGCCGGATCGAGCGGCCGGCGTTGTTGACCAGGATGTCGACGCGGCCGTGGCGGGCCAGGACCTCGTCCGCCATCCGGTCGATGTCGTCCATGTCGGAGAGGTCACAGGCGTGGACGTACGCCGTCCCCCCGCCGTCGGCGATCCGCGCCTGGGTCTCCTCGAGCTTCTCGGCGGTCCGCGCGACCAGCAGGACCGTGCCTCCGGCGTCGGCGATCTTCAGGGCCGCCGAGCGGCCGATCCCCGACGAGGCGCCCGTGACCATCACGACCCGCCCGCGAACCGCCTGCTCGAGCGAGACCGTGCCGAGGAACCGCCGGCCGACCCGCAGGAGCTCGTCCGGTATCTGCTGCTCAATGATCTGGGTGATCCCGCCGACGGCCCCGGCCCGGCCCCTGACCGCCCCGACGAGCGTCCGGTCGCGGAACAGGTCCGGGTCCAGGTGGCGCTCCCAGTAGTCCCAGAGCTTGTCCGCGTACGCCTCGAGCGGCGGCACCCTGATGTCGGTCCCCTCGAGCGCCATCTGGGCCTGCCTGGAGTCGAAGCGGGTCGGGTAGTTGACGTAGGTGAGAACCGAGCGCGGAATGCCGAAGTCGGCGAGAACGGTGTTCGCGGCCAGCCCGACCGGCGGCACCATCACGAGCGCCTTCAGCAGGGGGACCAGGGTGTCGGCGGCCACCGGCGGGATCCGCGCCGAGGCCTGCGGCGCATGGGCCGCGCGGGCGAAGATGTCGATCACCTCGCCGGCGCTCTTCGGCTTCGGGTCGGTGAGGTGAAAGGCCCGGCCGTCGAGTCCGTCCAGGTGGGCGATGTGGTCCATCGCCGCGGCCACGTAGTCGACCGGGACCAGGTTGATCTCCCTGCCCTCGACGCCGACCATCGGAACCCATTGGGGGACCACGTTGCGAATCCGGCGGATCAGCTTGAAGAAGTAATAGGGGCCGTCGATCTTGTCCATCTCGCCGGTCTCGGAGTGCCCCACGACGATCCCCGGCCGGTAGACCCGCCATGGACGCGTGCATTCGGTCCGCACGATCGCCTCGGAGTCGTGCTTTGTCCGGAAGTAGGGGTGGTTGTCGAGGTCGGTCGCCTCGTCGAACATGTCCTCGCGCCAGGTCCCCTTGTAGAGGCCACCGGCGGCGATTGAGCTGACCATGTGGACGCGCCCGGCCTCGACCGCCTCGGCGAACTCGACCATGTGCCGGGTGCCCTCCACGTTGGCGAGCCGCTGGGTCTCGGCGTCGGCGGTCATGTCGTAGACGGCGGCGAGGTGGAACAGGTGATCGATCTCGCCGCGCAGGCCGTCGAGTGCCTCGTCTGAGACGCCGAGACGCGGCTGCGAGAGGTCGCCGACGACGGCGACCACCCGGTCCTCGTCGACCTCCCAACGGCTGCGGAGCTCGGAGAGCCTTCCCTTCGACCCCTCGCGAACCAGGACGTAGACGGTTCCGGGGCGCTCGAGCAGCCGCTCGACCAGATTGCGGCCGATGAACCCTGTTGCGCCGGTGACGAAGTAGCTCAAGCTGCACTCCTCGAGTCAGGCCCGCCGCGCGGGCCTCGACGGTTGCGCGTCAGGCGTGACCCTACACTCTGTGATGTGGGCATTCATCTACCCGCCGGCCCCGGAGACCCGGGTCAGCCGAGCACCAGGCTGGGCCGGGTCACCGGCTCGCAGGCGGGAGCCGAGCGGCGGCTGGTGCGCGACGGGGCCGAGGTCCTCGCGCACGGCGCGCTGATCTGCCCGCGATGCGCGCTGCCGCTCGCGGTCGAAGAGCGGATCCCCGCAGGGCCGGCGGTCAGGTGCGGCTTCTGCGACCACGCGGCTCCGGCGCGGGAGTTCATGCGCGAGGACGTCTACGACACGGTGGCGAACGAGGTCTACCTCGTCGCCCGTGTGAGCTGAGCACCGCGGCGCCCTATCTCAGGATCCTCCGCAATGGCGAGATTCCACGCCCACGCCCACGGCAGGCGTGGGCGATCCGGCTCGCAGGACGTAGACTGAGCCCTCGCGCCTGATGCCCGATCCGGTCCAGATCCAGATGCCCCAGATGGGCGAGTCGGTCACCGAGGGCACCGTCCTCGAATGGCACAAGCAGGAGGGCGAGTTCGTCAACGAGGGCGAGACCGTCGTGGAGGTCTCGACCGACAAGATCGACGCCGAGGTCCCGGCCCCCGCCTCGGGCGTGATAACGAAGATCCTCAAGGCCCCCGACGAGACGATCGAGGTAGGCGGCACCCTCGCCGAGCTCGACCCCAACGGGACCCCGAGCGACGACGCAGATGCCACCCCGGCCGCCACCGCTCAAGGTGCGACCGCCGGAGCTAGCGACGCGGCCACCACGGCTCGAGGCGGGACCGCCGGAGCTAGCGGCGAAGCCGCGGTAGGAGCGAGTGAACCTGCCGCCCGGTCCGCGCCGCAACCCGCCGGAGACGTAGCCGAAGGCGAGGCCTCCGGCGGAGTTATTCATGGAGCCGAAGGCGAGGCTCCCGGCGGAGTTATTCCCGAGGCCTCCGGCGGAGTTATTCCCATTTCCATGCCCGAGATGGGCGAGTCGGTCACCGAGGGAACGATTCTCGAGTGGCACAAGCAGGAGGGCGAGGCCGTCGCCGAGGGCGACACGGTGGTGGAGGTCTCGACCGACAAGATCGACGCCGAGGTGCCGGTCCCGGCCAGCGGCACGATCGCGCGGATCCTCGCCCAGCCCGACGAGACAGTCCAGGTCGGCCAGGTGCTCGCCGAACTC
>JBOGZB010000009.1:0-10153 GCA_050697175.1 Solirubrobacterales bacterium
TGATTCGTGAGGGTCGGGGCAAAGCCGTGACGTTTGCGGCTCCGCGGAGCCGCGCGATGGCTGGGTGGGGAACGGCCGGGGGTTGTTCCCCTAACCAGCCTGTGAAACGTGGGCGTTGCGGGTGGCCGACGAGTGAACCGCGCGGCTCGGGCGAACGGGGGTCGGCGCTAGCTCGCGGGGCGGACCGCGACGATCATCCTGATCAGGGCGCAGGAGCGGCCCGAGTCGTCGGTGATCTCGACATCCCAGACCCAGCTCGTGCGGCCGCGGTGGCGCGGGCGTGCCACTGCGTTGACGTGCCCCTCGGTGATCGGGCGAAGGAAGGTTGCGCTGTTCGACTGGCCCATGGCGGCCATCCCGTCGCCCTGCACTGCAAGCCAGGTGGCCGCTGAGCAGATGCTCTCGGCCATCGTCGCGTAGACGCCCCCATGGACCAATCCCGCCGGCTGCAACAGGTCGGGTGTGACCGCGGCGCGGGCGTTGATCTCGTCCGGGCTGGTCTCGAGGTACTCGAGGCCGATCAGGTCCCCGAGGCCGTCGCGACCACTGACCTGCTCGGAGGGCGGCTGTGACATCGGCCGCAGCCTAGCCGTCTGCGCCGCCCCAGCGCGACAGCGCGGCGACCAGCGGCACGCGGACGAGGACGAGGTCGATCACCAGGCCGGCGGCGACCGCGAGCCCGAATTCGCGGACCGGGTAGAGGTCGGAGCCGGCGAGCGCCCCGGTGGCAGCGGCGGCGAGCAGCGTGGCGAGGATCGCTGCGGGCACCGTGAAGGCGGCGGCGGCCTCGGCCGCCCTGAGCGGACTGAGGCCGAACGATCGCTCGCCCCGAACCGCGCCGATCGTCGTCACGGCGCGGGCACCGCCCAGGGCGGCGAGGCACGCGAGGAGCGACGCCAGCGCCCCCGTCTCGAGCACGCCCTGGCGAGCCTGGCCGATCGCTCCCGCCAGATGGCCGTCCTGGAACACGAGGACGCACAGCCCGCACGCGGCCGCGGCGGGCAGCAGGGCAACGACCGCGACGACGATCACCCGCGGCGAGAACACGATCCCGACGAGCAGCGCCAGGGCGGCCGCCGAGATGGCCGCGGCGAGCGGCAGCTCGTCGACCAGGGACTGAGTGTCGCCGGCGGCCGTGCCGGATGCCCGAGCCGCACGCCTCTCGCCATCGCCGGCCCGATGCGTGTCCCTGGCGGCAAGCGCCGTGGCCTTCGCGACCTCGGAGGTCCGCGGCAGGTCGGCTGCAGAGAACGAACGGCTCTCGGCGTGCAGCGAGGGGAGCGCCGCGACCGCCATGATCGCGACGACGACCGCCGCCGCGACCGCCGTGCGCGCTCGCGAGCGGACGAGGAACGCCGCAACCTCCCTCGGGACCGCCGACAGCCTCGGCTCACCCATCGCGGTGCTGAGCCGGGATGCGGATCGCGGTCCGGCGAGGGCGAGCAGCGCGGGCACGCTGAGCAGCGCCGCCCCGACCGCGAGGCCGGCCGCCAGCAGGCAGGCGAGGACGATCGAAAGGGCTTGGTCGAGCCCGGTGATCAACAAGCCTGCGGTCGCGAGCACCGCGGCGCCGACCAACGTGGGGGCCCCGGCCCCGGTCGCCGCGAGCGCGCGCCGGACGGCTTCGGCATGCGAGACGGAGGCCGCCTCGTCGCCGAATCGCGCCAGCATCAGGCAGGGAACCTCGATGCCGAGGGCGAGCCCGACCACCGCGGCCGGCGCGATCCCGAGCAGCGAGAGGTCGCCGAGAGCATCGACCAGGCGGAGGCCCGCCAGCGCGCCGGCGATCGCGATCGCGGCGCAGAGCACCGGCGCGATCGCGAGCCACGGCCCCAACGCAGCGACCAGGAGGACGATGGCGACGGCCCCCGCGACCGCCTCGACCTTCCAAAGCTCGTGCGAGACGTCATGACGCGCCTCGAGCAGGGCGGGGACCTGGCCGCCGTATGCGACCCGCAGCGGGCCGGGATCGATCTCCGTCTGGATCCGCTGAACGGCTCGCTGATCCGCGGCGTCGTCGGCGGGGGCGAGCGAGACGATCAGCGACGTGGAGCGACCGTCGCGCGAGACCGGTCCGCGGCGCACCGACGCGACCGCCGAGTCGGAGCTGAGCTGTGCAGAGATGACGCGCAGCGCAACGCGATACGGACCGGATCGCGCCGACTCCGTCCCCGTGGTGGCAACCACGAGATCGGGGCGGGCGGCCCCCGAGCTCCCATCGACCGAAGCCACTGAGACGCCCAGCCGGTCAGGGGCCCCGGCCGCGACTATGACCGCCGCCACCAGGAGGGCGAGGGTCGCGGCGAGGAGGGCGATCGGGCGCCTCAGCGCGAGGTCGGCCAGGGCGGCCACGGTGCCGGACATTACCTCGCAGTTCGCGGTTCACCGCCGCGTCTCCTGCCCCGACCGTGAAGCGGAGTCCCTACGCTTTCGGCGTGGCCTTGGCGGCAGACCAGCAGGCAATGCTTCAGCTCCTGCTCGAGCGCGGGCAGAGCTATGCCGACCTGGGGGCGGTGTTGGGGGTGGACGAGGCCGAGGTTCGCTCCCGGGCCCGGGCGGCCCTGACCGAGCTCGGAGGCGTCGACCCGGACCGAAACGTCGGGCTGACGGACTACCTGCTCGGCCAAGCCGACCCGATCGACCGGGCCGATGCCGTACGCCACCTCAAGGACGATCCCGACGATCTGGCGCTCGCCACCGAGGTCTCCCAGAAACTGCGCCTGGTCGCGCCTCAGGCCGACCTGCCGCGCCTGCCGGGCGAGGAGCGACGCCCACGTCGGGCCGGCCAGGGAGCGGCGTCGCGGCTACCGATCCCCGCGCGGCTACGCTCATCGACGCCGGCTGGGGACAAGCCCGGGGGCGAGAGCGCATCGACGGCCGGGGCGAAGGGACGCCGGACGAGGCTGGTCGTGGCCCTCGGATGCCTGGCGGTGCTGCTCGTGGTCGGCATCTTGGCTGTGACGGGCGCGTTCAAGGGGGACAACTCCAGCGACGCTGCGACAACGACCACGAGCCAACGCCTTGCCACCGTCCCGCTCAGCCCTCCGAACCGCGGAAAGGCGGCCGGGCTGGCCGCGTTCGGGATCGCCAACAACTCCCAGCTCTACGTGGACGTCACCCTCAAGGGCCTGCCGCCGGCGCCCTCCGGCCAGGCCTACGTGATGTGGCTGATGTTGACCGGCAAGCAGGGATACCCGGTGCCTTCGGTCCTCAACATCTCCAAGAGCGGAAGCTTCCAACAGCGGATCACGATCCCCGACGCTGAGGTGCCGATCGCCCAGCGAGCGAGATCAGTTGACGTCTCGATCGCGCCGGTGAATGCGATTCAGGCGTCGATCAAGTCGGCCTTCAAGAACCGTCGCCTGGTCGACAAGCCCGGCACCACGGCCCTGAGCGGAGCGATCCCCACGGGCAGCGGCTCGGGCGGCCAGACGACCACGACCCCTTGACGAGTCGCGGCCTGAGAGTCCCGCTGGCGCTGTCAAGCGCCCTGGTGCTCGCGGTGGTCGCGACGATCGCCTGCGGGACGCAGGGCTCCTCTGCGAGCTCCTCCGAGGCCTCGCTGTGGAAGCCGTCGGCCGGCGACCGCTGGCAGTACCAGCTCGAGAGCTCTGATCGAGGACGGGCCTCGACCGGCGGGATCAACGTCGGGATCTGCCAGGTGCCCTTCGCGGGCGGCCCATGCGTCCACCCCGACGTGTTCGACATCGACCTATACGTCGACGGGCAGGTCTCGGGCAACGATCACACGGTCGATCGCAAAGCTGTGGAGGCGATCCACAAGCGTGGCGCCCACGCGGTCTGCTACATGTCGGCCGGCACCGCAGAGCGCTTCCGCCCCGACTACGCCGAGTACGTCGCCTTTGACAAGAGTCACCACCACAGCCTGATCGGCAAGCCGTTCAGCCGCAGGTTCCCCAACGAATACTGGCTCAACCTCAAGAACGGCAACGGCCAGCGCGACTTCGTTCTTCGCCAGGTCAGGGCACGCACCGAGAAGTGCGCCCGGGCGGGGTTCGACGCGGTCGAGTACGACGTGGTGGACGCCTACGCGCAGGGCCACAAGGTCACGGGATGGCACGTCGACGCCCACGACCAGCTCGTCTTCGACCGCGCCCTCGCCCGGATCGCCCACGAGAACGGGCTCTCGGTGGGGCTCAAGAACGACATCGGACAGGTCCCGAAGCTCGAGCCGCGATTCGACTTCGCGATCAACGAGCAGTGCTTCGAGTATCGGGAGTGCACCAACAACCCATCGCCGGGCTACAAGGCGTTCACGCGCGCCGGGAAGCCGGTCTTTCAGGTCGAGTACGAGATCCCACCGCGGCGGTTCTGCCCGGACGCCAAGCGCCTCGGGATCGACTCGATCAAGAAGGCCTCCGACTTCTCGCTGAACGCGAAGCCGTGGAAGCCGTGCCGCTAGCAACCGCTGCGACGCGACCCTAGCCCGTCGGCACCAGCTTGCCGGGGTTCATGATCCCGGCCGGGTCGAGGCGGTCCTTGACGGCGCGAAGCGACTCGATCCCCAGCTCGCCGATCTCCGCCCGCATGTAGGGCAGGTGGTCGCGACCGACGCCGTGGTGATGTGTGATCGTCCCCCCGGCCTCGACGATCGCCGTCGAAGCCGCCGACTTGACCGCGCTCCACTGCTAGAGCTCCGCGCCCGGTCGGCGGCGGGCGAGGAACGTGTAGTAGAGCGACGCCCCGTCGCGGTAAGCGTGCGAGAGGTGACACGTGACCAGCCCGGGCGTTCCCTGGTCGCTCAATGAGGAGGCTATGGCCGCGCCGACCGCCTCATAGAGGCGACCGAGATCGCTCCACGTGTGGGAGGTCTCGAGGGTCTCGGCCATGTACCCGAGCTCGAGCAGCTCGTCGCGCAGATAGGGACCGTCGTAGCGTCCCCGCTCCCACGCACGGCCCGGCGCCCCGCCCAGGCTCACGCCTCCGCCGGCTCGAAGCCCCCGAGCGGCCAGCGCACGCCGGCGCTCGACCGTCTCGCGGTCGCCTTCCCAGCCGCAGATCAACACGCATCCGCCCGCCCGGCGCCGGAGCTTCAGGTAGCCGTCGAGCAGGGCCCGCTTGGCGCCGCCGGTGCCTGCGAGGGCAAGCGAGATCCGGGTCTCGGTGGGATCGGAGACCCGCACCACATCCGGCAGGTCACCGCCCTGGGCGAGCGAGCGCACGATCTCGGCCCCAGACTCGAAGTCGGTCGCCATCCACGCCTCGTAGCGGCGGTGCGCCGGTGCGGGGCGCACTCGGGCCGTCACCTCCGTGATCACGCCCAGCGCCCCCTCCGATCCGACCGCCAGCTCACGAAGGGCCGGGCCGGCCGCGGTGTGGGGGGTCTCGAGCGTTCGCAGCTCTCCGACCGGCGTCGTCAGTGCGATGGAGCTGACGAGCGCGTCGAACCTCCCGTACCCGGTCGATGCCTGTCCGGCCGAGCGAGTCGCCGCGAAGCCACCGATCGTCGCGTACTCGAACGATTGTGGGAAGTGCCCCAGGGTCACGCCACTCGCGCCGAGCGCCCGCTCGGCAT
Organism: Solirubrobacterales bacterium; assembly: GCA_050697175.1. GTDB lineage: Bacteria > Actinomycetota > Thermoleophilia > Solirubrobacterales > 70-9 > AC-56. The sequence goes on from JBOGZB010000009.1 coordinate 5,537, forward strand.
CGGGTCCGGTAAGCCCCGGACCGAGCGTCGCGGTGAGGGAGCGATGGTCGACGCTCACGTCGACCATCCGGCGGAGGTCCAGCGAGATCAGGCAATCGAACCCGGCGGCCGAGGGGTCGACCCCGCCCACCACGCTCGTGCCGCCGCCGAACGGCACCACCGCGACGCGCTCCCGCGCGCAGGCCTCGAGCACCCGGGCGACCTCGGCGGCGCTCCCGGGTGAGACCACCGCGTCCGGGGCCCGATCGAGGCGACCGGAACGCAGCCGGATCAGGTCGGGATATCCACGGCCCGCAGCCCGGCGAAGACGATCCTCGGTGTCGACCGACACGGCGTTCGGGCCGGCCGCGTCGATGACGGCCCGCGGCACGGGCCGGCTGTCCGGTAGGACCACGTCCGCGAGCTCGGGATGGCCCGCCGGCTCCGCCTCACCAAGCTCGTCACGAAGCGTGGCGAGCGCGGCGTCGCCCAGCTCGACCCTCCTGGCGGGGTCCCCCCACCCCCACCACTTCATCGGGCCGTCGATGCTCATGTCAACGCCCGCTCGATCCCGGTCAGCGCCTCATCGAGGCGACGCCTCGTGGCGCGGCGCATCATCGGCGAGCCGAGCCGGGAGAGGCCACGCAGGCGCTCGCTGCTCTCGAGGGTCACGAGCGTTCCAGAGTCTCGGTCCTCGAGGCCGATGCGAAGAGCGGCGGCACGGAGAATCCGCTCGAACGGCGATCCCTCGACCTCCTGCTCCCACACGTAGCGCTCCTCGTTGGTCGCTCCGACGCACTTGAAGTCGACCCTGACGCCGCTCCCCCGCTCCGTGCCGAGGACCGTGGTCCAACGTCCGCGCCGCCCACTCCCGCGAACGTCCTCGACCCGTACGGTGCGCGGCCACCACCGGGGCAGATGGTGAGGATCCGAGACCAGCTCCCAGACCCGCCCCCGGGGGGCATCGATCAACCGCTTTCGGGTCACTCTGGGCATCGACCGACCAGCGAGGGCCGAAAAGCAAGCAGGTCAGGGGACGCAGGCGGGCTGACGACGCGAGCGTACTCGATGTGTACGTGAGCGAGACAGCCCGCCGAGGACCCTGAGATGCGCCGCTTTGCAGGCCCTCTAGTCGCCTTTGAGGCGGCGGAGGTCGCGGACGAGGAGCAGATGCTTCAAATGCCCGCAGACCGCCGCAAGGCTCTCGAGGTTCTCGATCGCCTCCTTGCGGCGGGCCTGGCTTCGCGACCGAAGCGCCGGTCCGACCAGCTGCTGGAGCAGCGCGGCCTCGCGGTCGGCGGACGTCCTGAAGACGCGCAGGTTGCGCCCTGCGACGCCGAACTGCGACAGCTCGGCGGCGGCACGGACGATCTCGAGGTCGGTCTCGTCATAGAGCAGCCGCCCGTCATGCCGCTCGGGCTGCACGATCCCGAACTCCTGAAGCTCCCGCAGAAGGCTCTCGGGGACCCCGGCCTCGTCGAGCAGCTCCTCGAGGGTCAGCGTCGAGACGGGCGCGTCGACCGAGCCCGCCCGCCTGGTCGCCGCCGCCTCGCTGCCCCTCCGGGCGCCGGTGAAGTCGCCGGTCGCCAGCTCCTGGCGGATGACGCGCAGGGGGAGGAACTCGTCGCGCTGCATCCGCAGTATCGCCCGCAGGCGCTCCACGTCGGCCTGGCTGTAGAGCCGGTAGCCGCCCTGGGTGCGACGCGGCGCCAGCAGCTTCTGGTCCTCGAGGTAGCGGATCTTGGAGATCGAGATGTCGTCGAACTCCTGGCTCAGGATCTTCGCCACGGCGCCGATCGTCAGCGCCTTGCGGGGCCGCGACGGCGAGTCGCCGTCGGCGCCCGCTCGACGCCCGCCAGACGCCCTGGCCACGTCGCCCTCGCCGGTCTGGGTCGCAACCGCCACCGTCAACGCTCCAGGTAACTGAGCTTGTATTTGCCGATCTGGATCTCGTCGCCGTCGTCGAGCTTGTGGGACTCGATCCGGCGGCGGTTCACGTAGGTCCCGTTCAGGGACCCCAGATCGTCTATGTAGAGCCCGTCGCGCCGGCGGACCAGGAGCGCATGGTTTCGCGACACGGTCACATCGTCGAGAAACACGGCGGCATCGGGCGTCCGGCCGATGCTGACCCGGTCGCCCTCGACGGTGAAGCTCTCCCCGGCTCGCCCCCCGCCCGAGCGGACGACCAGGGCGGCGCCGGCCTTGTCCACCTCGTCGGTGACGTCGACCGGCTCGTATTCGCCCGTCTCCCCCACCTTGTAGGCCATCGTCGAGGCGTCCTCACCCTCGGGGATCGCCAGGTAGGCGCCGCACTTCTGGCAGTAGTTGGCTCCCTCGGGGTTGACGAACCCGCACTCCGAGCAGTGCAGGGCCACTACGCCTGCGCCTCCATCAGCCCTCCTCTTGCGGCGGGGGGACCGGGGCCTTGCCGAGCAGGATGTCGGTGAGCTGCTGGACGTCTTGGCCGCTGATCAGCTCCTCGCCCGCTTCGCGGTGACCCTTGAGGCGGTTGACGAGCTCGGCCCTCAGGATGTCGATCTTGCCGTGGAGCAGCCGGCGCTTGTACGAGATGGTGCGCTCCTCTTCGGTGAGCTGGTCGATCAGCTCCTTGAGCTCCTGGTCGCTCATCGAGCTGACGTCGGGAAAGGTTTCCTCCACTCTCGTGCTCCCTCCGATGACGTGGTTGGGCCGGCCGCACGATTATAGGCGCAGCGCAAAAGGTCAAGTTGAGGTTGAGGGCCCTGCAGGAAGCTACCCGGCGCCCTGGCGCCGAGCCCGGCGGAGCCCCGTGTTCAGATACAGGGCCGAGGCCAGGAGCGAGCCCGTCAGGCCGACCAGGAAGACGGCGGTCGCGATCCAGGCGCTCGTCGCCAGCGCCAGGAAGATCCCGCCCATCGTCAACCAGACCGAGGTCCGCCCGACCCAGTTGATCTCCAGATCGACGCCGCGCCGAAGCGCGAGCTGGGCCAGCACGAGCGTCCCGACCTCGCGGGCCGCGAGGATCGCGAGCGCCCAGCGCGGCAGGAGCTCGAAGCGCCAGCAGACCACCAGCCCGGCGAGGATCGTGAGGCGGTCGATCACCGGGTCGAGCAGCGCCCCCATGCGGCTGTACTGGCCGGTCACCCTGGCCAGGAACCCGTCCAGGTAGTCACCGGCCGAGATCGCCAGATAGAGGATCGCCGACGCGGCCGTTCGCCCGTCCGAGGAGCTCAGGGCGAGGTAGAGGAAGACCGGGATGCCGGCCAGCCGCACGTACCCGACCAGGTTGGGGATCGTGAGGGGTCGAAGCGGCTCCCCACGTCGTGTCTGTGGTGGCGACGGGCCCGAGCGGTCGAGTCCGAAGAGTCGCCTAGTCGACGCCATCGAGCAGCTCGAGCGCCCGGCTCGCTGCCTCAGCCACGGGGAGGCGCTCGTCGGTCCCGGTGCGACGGACCTGCGCCTCGACGTGGCCGTCGGCGAGGCCGCGACGTCCGACCACGAGGCGAACCGGGCAACCCAGGAGCTCGGCGTCGGTGAGCTTTTGGCCCGGGCCCGCGTCTCGGTCGTCGAACACGACACCGGCGCCCGCCTCCGATAGAGCTCCGTACAACTCCTCGGCAGCGGCGCTCACCTCGTCTTCGGGCTTGCCGAGCCCGACCAGGTGGAAGTCCCACGGGGCGATCGCGCGCGGCCATACGATCCCCTTCTCGTCGGCGCCCTGCTCGATCGCCGCGGCGACGGTCCGTGCCGGCCCGATCCCGTAGCTGCCCATGACGATCGGCCGCTCCTTGCCGCCCTCGTCGAGGTAGGTCGCGCCGAGGGGCTCCGAGTAACGCGTCCCGAGCTTGAAGATCCCGGCCACCTCGATCGCGCGCTCGATCTCTATCCGACCGCCTCCCGGGGCGGTGTCGCCGGCTTCGACCATCCGGATGTCCACCTCCTCAAAGCTGAAGTCGCGATCGGGCGAGACCCCGATCAGGTGCGTGTCCGCGCGGTTGGCCCCGCACACATAGCCCTCGCCTCCGATCGCGGCGTCCTTGAGGATCGGCAGCTCAGCCCCGACCGGGCCGATGAACCCGGGGGGCCCGAGCCGCTCGGCGATCTCGTCCGCGTGAGCGGGCCGAAAGTCGCCCTCGAGCACGCTGTGGAGCTTCAGCTCGTTGAGCCGGTGATCGCCGCGGACGAGCGCCAGCACCATGCTGTCGCCGACCATCACGGGCATCGCCTTGATCAGGGCCCCTGCCGGCACCCCGAGGCCGCCCGCGACCTCATCGACCGCGGTCAGGCCGGGCGTCGGCGCGTCGCGGGGCTCGTCCAGGGCCGGTGGCAGCTCGACCGGCCGCGGCTCGGCGACCGCGACCTCGACGTCGGCGGCGTATCCGGGGGCGAGCGCGATCTCGTTCTCGCCGGCCGCACACGGCGCCATGTAGTCGTGCGCGCCGAGCCCGCCCATCATCCCGACGTCGGACTCGACCCGGTGCCACCGCAGCCCGCAGCGATCGAAGATCCGGTCGTAGGCCTCGATGTGGAGCGCGTAGCTTCGCTCCAGCCCCTCGAGGTCGCGGTCGAAGCTGTAGGCGTCCTTCATCGTGAACTCGCGTGCCCGCAGAACCCCGGCGCGCGGGCGCGGCTCGTCGCGCTCCTTGGTCTGTAGTTGGT
>JBOGZB010000010.1:0-4063 GCA_050697175.1 Solirubrobacterales bacterium
CGATCGCCCTTATCTGGACGGTGTGCGAGCCGTCGGAGAGCGAGCCGAAGGACTTCGGCGACGTGCAGCTCTGCCAGTCGGACGGTTGGCTCGAGTCGATCCGGCACTGGAACGTCGATCCGGTCTCCGAGGACGAGAAGCTGAACGAAGGCGAGTCGTCGTTGGTCGGGCCGGAGGGGCCGGAATTCAGCAACGTCTGCGGGGCCAACGTGTCCACCGTGAAGGTCCGCGAAACCAGGCTGAGGTCGATGTTCCCGGCCAGATCGATCGCCCTTATCTGGACGGTGTGCGAGCCGTCGGAGAGCGAGCCGAAGGACTTCGGCGACGTGCAGCCCTGCCAGTCGGACGGTTGGCTCGAGTCGATCCGGCACTGGAACGTCCCGAGCTCCGAGGAGGAGAAGCTGAACGACGGGGACGCGTTGTTGGTGGGGCCCGATGGGCCCGAGTCGACCGCCGTCTGCGGGGCGACCGTGTCAACCGTGAAGGTCCGCGAAACCGGGCTCGGGTCCGTATTGCCCACCGGGTCACTTGCCCGAACGTCGAAGGTGTGCGAGCCGTCGGAGAGATTCGAATAGGACTTCGGCGAGCTGCAGCCCTGCCAGTCGGAGGCCTGGCTCGAGTCGATCCGGCATTGGAAGCTTGCTCCGGGCTCGGAGGAGAAGCTGAACGATGGCGAGGGATCGTTGATGCTGCCCGACGGGCCCGAGTCGAGCGCCGTCTCGGCCGGCGTCCGATCTACGGTCCAGGTGCGGACGCCGGGGCTCGGATCGGGGTTTCCAGCGGCGTCCACGGCCCGCACCCGGAAGGTGTGCGAACCCTCGGGGAGGTTCGAGTAGGCCTTGGATGAGCCGCAGGCCGCCCACTCCGTCGTGTCGAGACGACATTCGAAACCGGGCGTCAGCAACTGCGGCTCGGCGGAGGAGAACGCGAAGCTGACGTCCCCGCTGCTGACCCCCGATGGTCCCGAGTCGAGCGAGGTGTCGGGATCCGTCGTATCCGTCTCGTGGAACACCTCGACCCTTCCGTTGACGACGCCTCGGTCGACCACATGGATGCTGTCCGAAGAGGAGATCGCGACGCCCGCGGGCGTCGTGAACTGGCCATTCCCGATCCCCAGCGTTCCCCATTTGGTGATGAAAGTGCCAACCGGGCGGAACTTCTCGACCCGGTTGTTCGTGGGATCGACCACCACGACGTTGTCGGAGGAGTCCACCGCCAGGTCGAGGCCGGGGGTCACCGTCGGGCCGAACTGGCCGTCGCCCGTGCCCGCGCTCCCCCATGCCCTGATGAAGTTGCCCGTCGAGTCGAACTTCTGGATCCGGCTGTTCCCGGTGTCGGCGACGTAGACGTTGCCGTCCGAGTCCACGCCGACCGCCGAAGGAAGGCTGAACTGCCCGTCCCCCACGCCGACGCCACCCCACGCCCTGATGAAGTTGCCCGTCGAGTCGAACTCCTGCACGCGGTTGTTGCCGGTGTCAGCGACGTAGACGTTGCCGGATGAGTCGACGGCGATGCCCTGCGGAGCCGTGAACTGTCCGTTGTTGGTCCCGACGGCTCCCCATTTCCGGACGAAGCCGCCCGAGGAGTTGAACTCCTGCACCCGGCTGTTGCCGGTGTCCACCACGTAGACGTTGCCTGAGGAGCCGGCGGCCACCCCGATCGGTCCCCCGGCGAGAAATTGACCGTCCGCCGTGCCGACGGCTCCCCATTTCCGGACGAAGCCGCCCGAGGAGTTGAACTCCTGCACGCGGTTGTCGCCGGTGTCGGCGACGAAGTCGTTGCCCGAGGGGTCGACGGCCACCCCGCTCGGGAGCACGAAGAGGCCGTTGAGGACGCTGCCGGCAAACTGCCTGTCGTACTGGATCGAGCCCGACGCCGGACTCGCCCCAAGCGTCGCGAAGGCGGTCACGGCAAGCGCCACGATCGCGCCCCATAGGGCGCCCCGCGACCGGCTCGCCTTGCGCGCTGACCCTGGGCCCGACGCGGTCGGCGTCGAGCCGGCGGTCTGGCTGGCGAATTGATCGGCGCGCACTCCGTGACCTCCCCGTCACTGGGCCCGCTGCCGCGGTTGCACGGGTGCGGCACGCACGGTCCCCTGGACCGAGCGACGTTACCGCCCCGATAAGCGCTCTGTCAAGCGGGAACGGGGGCTGGAGCGCAGGCCGGCCGCGGGCGCGGCGTGCCTGCGAGGGTCCGGCTGACTCGGCTCAGCCGAGGGCCTCGAAGAGCTCCTGAAGCGTGTCGTGATGGTGGACCAGGCGTGCGATCGCCTGGCGCGGGAACTCGCCGCCGGCGGCGAGCATCTCGTCCATGCACCGATCGAGGCCGTAATCGCGCCACTCGACGTCCGCCGCCTCGGAGCCCACATGCGTGACCTCGTACCACGCCGAGCCGTCCGCCCCTTGGACCTTGAACGACTTGCCGACCTTGAGCCCCCTGCCGAGCACGCGGTTCCTCTCGAGCGCCGCGGTCACCTTGCGCTCGGACTCGGCCGTCTCGTTGATGAGCCCAGCCGCCTCGGCATCCGTCTCAGGCGGCGTTCTCTTGCTGACTACCATCGTCGCTCCTTTGTTCGGGTCGCGATCCCGGGTGCGGCTGGGGGAATTGCGCCGCAACCCTTGCGCGGCCGTGGCTCCCCTTCGGGAGCCGAGCATTCTGGTCGTCCTCTGTCTCAATTTGTCAACCAAGATGGTAGTCCTCTTTTTAACTTCCGCAGTATTCTTACCAACTTAGTCAAGATAGCAAACTGAGCCGACGATGCACAGGGTCACATGGCCGCCGGATGGCGCGCAAGGGTCGCGTCGGACTCGTTCGCGCAAGCACGGCTGTCTATCTGTTCTGGATCGCAGGATCACGGGGATACATGACCTTCAACACTCGTGGGTCGGGTTTGATTCGCTCTACCTGACGAAACCCGCCGGCGGGCGTCACGCCCCTCGGGCCCCCTCGCCTGGGCCGCGCTCGGGTGTTGCGTCGCTTGGTTAAGCTGCCCCCGCGCATGACCGACCTCGACGGCCCGCTCCTGATCGCCTACGACGGCTCCAAGACCGCCAAGCACGCGATCCACGAGGCGGGCCGGCTGTTCGGATCTCGCGAGGTGCTCGTGGTCACCGTCTGGGAGCCCGGGCTCGCCTACCAGAGCTCGATGCCAACGGCCGGCCTCGAGATGCCCCCTGTCCCGGTCGACGTCGAGGGTGCGCGCGAGGTCGAGGAGGAGCTCCACGAGCGGGCCCGCGGGACGGCCAAGGACGGCGCCGAGCTGGCCCAGTCGGTGGGCCTTCAGGCCAAGGGGCTCGCGGTCGCCGACGAGGTCCACGTCGCCGACGCGATCGTCTCGCAGGCCCGCCAGCGGCGGTCGTCGGCGATCGTCGTGGGCTCTCGAGGGCTGAAGGGGCTTCGCGCCAGGCTCGAGGGCAGCACCTCCAATGCCGTCATCAAGCATGCGCCGTGCCCGGTGGTCGTCGTCCACGACGACTGACCCCTCGGACCGGCGGTCGATCCACCCCGCGCCTCGTCGACCGGCTCAGCGCCGCTCGGAGCGGAACATCGCCATCGCGTGGGCGCCGGCCGGATGGGCCCGGAGCTCTCGCACCACGTCCGCGACGGGCACCGGCAGCTCGTCGGGCTGGGGCAGCGCGACCCCGTACTCGGGCGGCATCAGGACGGATGCGGCGAGCGCCGAGAAGGTCAGGTCCGCGGCGCTGAAGCGCTCGCCGAGCAGGTACGGCCTGCCGTCGTCGAGCCGCCTCGCGACCGCGCCGAAGACTTCGCGCACCTCCCCCAGCGACCGCGCCGCGGCGGCGGGCGTCACGCCCAGGTAGCGATCGATCGCCCGGGTCAGGAGCGGGTATGCGACCCGCAGCGCACCGCGCTCCCAGCCGGGCACGCCGGTGCACCCATAGGCGACGGCGAGGTCGCGCCGCCCGCGCAGGCCGTCGTACATCCACAGGCGCCCGTGCGGGCCGAGGCGCTCGTCGAACTCGCGCTCGAGCTCGCGCGCCTCGGCCGCGGCTTCGGCATCGTCCGGATAGAGCCGCCGACCGGGCGGCGCGTTCCGGTCGGC
>JBOGZB010000011.1:0-1921 GCA_050697175.1 Solirubrobacterales bacterium
GCGACCGAGTAGCGGCCCGAGTCGAGCGCCGTCATCGCGATCTTGAATCCGTCGCCCACCTCTCCCAGCAGCGCGTCGCTGGGGACCTCGACGCCGTCGAAGCCCAGCGAGGCGGTGTCAGAGGCGCGCAGGCCGAGCTTGCCGTGGATCTCCTGGGTGGAGAAGCCGCCTGTGGAGGTGGGGACGAGGAAGCAGGCGATGCCGCGGTGGCGCCTCTCCGGCTCGGTCTGCGCGAACACGAGGGCGACTTCGGCGAAATTCCCCAGCGAGATCCACATCTTCTGCCCGTTGATCCGCCACTTGCCGTCCACGAGCTCGGCCCTGGTACGCATCCCGGCGGGGTCCGAGCCGGCGTCGGGTTCCGTGAGCGCGAAGCAGCCCAACGCCTCGCCCGAGCAGAGCCGCGGCAGCCAATGGCGCTTCTGCTCCTCCGTGCCCCAGCGCTCGATCGAGCCGCAGACGAGGGAGGTCTGCACGGAGACCACGGTGCGAGCCGAGGAGTCGCCTCGTCCCACCTCCTCGACGATCAGGCCGTAGCTGAGGTAGTCGAGATCCCGCCCGCCGTATTCCTCGGCGACCGGGGCGCCGAGATAGCCCATGTCACCCATTCGGCTCGCTAGCTCGCGGTCGAAGCGGGCGGCGCGGTCGTTGTCCCGAGCGCGCGGGACGATCTCGTTGTCGACGAAGTCGCGCGCCGTCTCCTGGATCAGGCGCTGCTCGTCGGTGAGGTCGAGGTCCACGATCCGAGCCTAGGTCGCCAGCGCCTGCTCCAGCGAGCGCCTGAACGCCTCGGCTGCCTCCGTCGTCCTCGGCCCCGGGGCCTCGAGCTCGTGGCCGTCGATCGCGGCGATCGGCTGGACCTCACGCACGGTCGAGGCGAGGAAGGCCTCGCGCGCTGCGAGCAGGTCGTCGACGCCGAACTCGCCCTCCTCGACGTGAAGCGACCGGACGATCTCGGCCCGGGTGATCGACTCGAGGATGCCCGTTGAGATCGACGGTGTCCTCAGGCCATCCTCCGGTGAGACCCAGAAGATCGACGAGGTGGGCGCCTCGAGGACGACGCCGTCGGGGCGGACGAGGACGGCCTCATCGGCACCGCGCGCCTGGGCGGTCCGGGTCGCCTGCATGTTCGCCCCGTAGGAGAGCGACTTGACCCCCGTCAGGATCACGCTCGGCGAGTAGGTCACCGTGGCGACGCGCGCGGAGCTGCCACGTTCGGGAAGTGCCTCGGTGAGCAGGATGCGGCGGCCACCTCTGGTGAGGACGATCCGGAGCTGGGCCTCGCCGCTCCCGAACTCAGCCAGCAGGGCGTCCAGCTCGCGCTCGATCGCCTCGCGCTTCACCGGCAGCTCGATGGACCCCGCCGAGCGCTCGATCCGGTCGAGGTGCTCGGACAGCGCGAACGCCTCCCCCGCATAGAGGCGAATCACCTCGAAGACGCCGTCGCCCCGATAGAGTCCGTCGTCGGGCAGCGGGATGGTCGCCTCGGTGGTCGGCGAGATCACACCGTCAACGCTCGCGAGCTCGCTCGTCGTCATCGCCCGCGAGGCTATCCCAGTCGCGTTCGGTTAGGCGGCCTCGGGGTTCTCCACGATCGTCGCCACCCCCTGGCCGACGCCCACGCACAGCGCGGCGACGCCGCGACGCGCGCCGCGGCGGCGCATCTCCCAGATCAGCGTCGTCAGGAGGCGGGCCCCCGAGCAGCCAAGCGGATGACCCAGGGCGATCGCGCCGCCGTTGACGTTCAGGCGCTCCTCCTCGATCCCGAGCTCGCCGGCGCAGGCGAGCACCTGGGAGGCGAAGGCCTCGTTGATCTCGATCAGGTCGATCTGCTCGAGGGTGAGGCCGGCGGCCTCCAGGGCGCGGGGGATGGCGAAGGCGGGGCCGATGCCCATGTAGGCCGGGTCGACGCCGGCGACGC
>JBOGZB010000012.1:0-4563 GCA_050697175.1 Solirubrobacterales bacterium
TCGCGCCGCTCAACCCGACGATGAAGGGCGACCGCCTCGACTACGTGCTCGCCGACACCGAGCCCGCGGCGATCGTCTGCGACACGGAGCGCGCCGAGCTGTCGGAGGCCGCGGCCGAGCGGGCCGGGGGGATCCCGGTCGTCTCCGACGTGGGCGGGCTCGCGGCCGCCGAGGGCCCCGCGCCGCCGCGGCCCCTCGAGACGGACCTCGCCGCCGTCATGTACACGTCGGGCTCGACCGGGGGTCCGAAGGGGGTGACGCTCACCCACCGGAACCTGTCGTTCGTCACCGGCTCGATCGTCGACTACCTGGAGATGACCCCGGCCGACCGGGTGATGTGCGTTATGCAGCTCTCGTTCGGGTACGGCCTCTCCCAGCTCTTAAGCTGTGTCAGGGTCGGCGGCGCCATAGCCCTCGAAGCCGGGATCGCGTTTCCGGGCAGGATCGTCCAGGCGCTCGAGACTCACCGGATCACGGGGCTCCCGGGGGTGCCGACCATCTTCCAGGTGCTGACCGCGCTTCGGGGCCTCGCCGACCGCGAGCTGCCCGACCTGCGCTTCCTGACCAACGCCGGCGCCTCGCTGCCGGCCGCCACCGTCGATGCCGTGAGGCGGACCTTCCCGAACGCCAAGCTCTACCTGATGTACGGGCTCACCGAGTGCATCCGGGTCTCGTATCTGCCGCCCGACCAGCTCGACGCCCGCCCGACCTCCTCGGGAATCGCGATCCCCGGGACGGACGCCTGGATCGAGGGCGCCGACGGGAATCCCGCCGCGGTCGACGAGGTCGGCGAGCTGATGGTCCGCGGGCCCCATGTGATGCAGGGCTACTGGCGCGACCCGGAGCGAACCGCCGAGCGGATGCGACCCGGTCGGTGGCCCTGGGAGCCGGTGATCGCGACCGGGGACCTCTTCCGGCGCGACGCCGAGGGATACCTGCATTGGGTCGGCCGCACCGATGACTTGATCAAGTGCCGGGGCGAGAAGGTCTATCCGCGGGAGATCGAGGAGATACTCCACGCCGCGGAAGGCGTCCAGGAGGCCGCGGTGGTGGGCGTCCCGGACCGCCTCCTGGGCCAGGCGGTCCACGCCCACGTCGCCCCCGCCGAGGGTCACGCCGTCGACGAGGCCGAGCTTCGGCGTCTGTGCGCCGAGCGGCTCGAGGACCACAAGGTGCCGCAGCGCGTCTTCGTCCACGAGGCGCTGGCCCGAACCGCCAGGGGCAAGGTCGACCGCCACGCCCTGATCGCGTTCGCCGATCCCGATGCCGCACCCGCTGACTGATCGACTGACTAAGCTCGCCGCCGATGCTGGGGACGTACGGGTCGCTCGTCGTCGTGCTCGCCGCCTCGTGCGTCGTCGGCCAGGCCGTGTTCGCGCTCTGCGGGGCGCGGCGATGGTCGTGGCTCGCGCCGGCGGTCGGCCTGGCGGTCCTGATCGCGGTGGCATGGGGAGCGATCCGGCTTCCCGGCCGCGCGACGGCATCCGTGGTGGCGATCGGGGCGCTGTGCGCGGCGTCGCTGGCGCTGCTCGGCTGGCGGCGGCCGAGATCCGGAGAGGGGGTCGGATCGGGGCTCGCGGCCGCGGCGGTGGCGGTGCTGGGCGGTTCGATCCCGTTCATCGTCGAGGGACGGTTCGGGATCCTCGGCACCGGGCTCAACCCGGACATGTCGCAGCATCTGTTCGCCGCCGACGCGCTCTCGAACGGATCGGGCGGCAGGCTGCTCGAGCAGGGCTACCCACTCGGACCCCACGCTCTCGTCGCCGCGGTGTCGAAGCTGACCGGCTGCGGCCTCGTGCATGGCTTCGACGCCCTGATGCTCGCCACCGTGACCTGCGCGGCGCTCGCCCCGCTGGCGCTCCTCGGCGGGCTCGCCGGGTGGCGGCGGGTGGCTTGCGCGGCGCTCGTCGCCCTGCCGTACATGGCGGCGTCGTATCTGATCCAGGGCGCCTTCAAGGAGACGCTCGAGGCGCTGTTCGCGCTGGCGTTCGCGATCGGCCTGCACGAGATCGGCCGCCGGTCGCTGATCGGTCCGGGGGGTCCCGCGCCGGGCGCCCGGCGAGCCGGGATTCTCGTCGCGGTCCCTCTGTCGGCCCTGGCGGTCGGAGCCGTCTACGCATACAGCTTCCCGGGGCTCCTGTGGCCGATTGGTGCCGCGGTGCTGTGGGGGGCGGTCGAGCTGTCGATCGCGGCGCGACGGGGCGGGGGCGGTGCGGCTGTGGCGCTGGCGCGTCGATCCGCGGCGCCGGCGCTGGTCGCCGTCGCCGTCCTGTGTGCCGCGGTGGCCCCCGAGCTCGGCCGGATGATCGACTTCGCGAGCTTCGAGACGTTCGATCCGTCGGGTCCGGGGCTCGGAAACCTGTTCAACCCGATCTCGCCGCTCGAGGCGCTCGGGATCTGGCCCTCGGGCGACTTCCGCCTCGACCCGGGCGACGGCGCCGTACCCGCGGCGATCTTCCACCTCGGCGAGCTGCTCGGCCTCGTCGCCCTCGCCTACGGGCTCGTGTGGTGGCTGGGGCGGCGCCTGCGGGCGGTCCCCTCGGCGCTCGCGGTCGCGACGGGGCTGTTCGCCTACGCGCACTTCACCGGCACCCCCTACCAGGCGGCGAAGTCGATCGTGATCGCCGCTCCGCTCGCGATGCTGATCTCGGCCCGGGCGCTGATCGGCGGCGAGCCGCTGATCGAGCTGGGTGGGCTTCGAGGCGCCGTCGCGAGGCGCCGCGGCGGCCTCGTGGGCGCCCTGGCCCGCCACCAGTCGCTGCTCGGCGCCGTGCTGGCGATCGCCTTCGTGGGGGCGGCGGCCGGGTCGAGCCTGTTGGCGCTCGCCAACGGCCCGGTCGGCCCCGGCACCTACTCGCCCGCCCTGGCCGATCTTCGGGGCCGGCTCGGCGGCGGATCCACCCTAGTCCTCGCCCCGGCCACGATGCTCGCCGACGAGCACGGTCGCGACTACCTGGTCTGGGAGCTTCGCGGGGGGCGGGTCTGCGTCGCGGCGCAGGGCCCGCCGGTCGGCTCGAAGCCCCCCGCCGGGGTGGCGCACGTGATCACGCAGGGCACCGGGCGGGCTCCGTTCGGCGGCCTGCGGCTCGTGCGACGGGCCGGCATGTACTCGGTGTGGGAGACGCGCCCGGCGCCGGCGGGCCCGGGGCCGTGCCCCCTGATCGCGGTCGGCGGACGGGCCGACCCCGCCGCAGGACGCTAGTCAGTCGGCCCAGAAGCCGGGGACCAGCTCGCCATCGCCCGAGTGGTGCGGCCCGAAGACGAGCACCTCGAGCCCATCCGGGCCGGCCTCGAAGGCCCGCGTGACCTCGGGGGCGATCCGGATCGCGTCCATCGGGCCGATCTCGACGACCTCGTCGTCGAGGCACATCCTCCCGCTGCCCGCCAGGACCACGTTGACCTCCTCGGCCTTCTCGTGCCGGTGCCCGAACGCCTGGCGCTTTCCGGGACGGAAGACGTGGTAGGCGAGCCCGGTGGCCTCCGCGCCGAGGTCGCCCTGTGCGAACCGGGCCTCCTGGGTCTCCCCGAGCCCGCCCTTGACGGCCGAGTCCTCGACCTCCCGAAGGTTCTTGATCTTGTAGCGGCTCACCGGAGCGATCCTAACGGGCCCGATCTGGGGCTCGCGTGGCGCGTTTCGGTCGGCATGCGACCGAAAAGCGCCACCGGCCGCCGGGGCCCCTACCGCGCCGGGGTGAACCGGGGCCGCGAAGTGAAGACGCGACGCGCGATGCCGCGCCGATAGGCGCGCTCGGCCCGCCGTGAGGAGTCGATCCGCAGGTCGGAGAGCGAGCCGCCCGGGTTTCGCCACGTCTCGTGCCAGTAGGAGAGCGCCGCGATCCGAGGCCAGCGATGGCGGGCGACGGCGCGGATCGCGTCGCGGATCCACCGCGCCTTGGCGCGTGGATGGCGAGGGTCCTCGCTCGCCCCGTATTCGAGCACCGCGATCGGCTTGCGCGGCGCGAGGGCGGCGATCCGGCCGTAGGCGCGGTCGAGCCGGTCGCGGAAGCTCACCCAGCGCTCGCCGGGTCGCTGCGGCCCGTAGTCGCTCAGGCCGATCCAGTCCACGTATCGAGCCCCCGGCCAGTAGCTCGCGATCCGGTTCCACGGCGCCGGCGGCCAGCCGCCCACGTCGACGTGGAAGAACCAGGTGATGTTCAGGGCGCCCCGCGCCCGGCAGATGTCGACGATCCGCCGGTAGGCGTCCCGAAAGCGCTCCGGGCCGTCCGCAAGCGCCGGGTCACCGTACCCGGTCGTTCGACCGCCGCCGTTCCAGCGTCCGTTCCACGGGAACCAGTCGCCGTTCACCTCGGTGCCGAACTCGGCGAGCAGGGGGATGCCGGTCGCGCGGGCGGCATCGCACCACCCCGTGAGCTCCGGGTCCCAGACCCCGGCGTCGATCGATCGCAGGGTGAAGTTGGGGTCGGCCCCCCGCCCCCAGCCGGAGCGGGCCATCAGCCGCACGAAGGGCGTCCGCCCGGTCCGCGAGATCACCCCTACGTCGTGCGAGGGGAAGTGGACGCGGCCGTCGAGCCAGTTGTTCGAGAAGTACGGCCAGGCGATCGG
>JBOGZB010000013.1:0-3102 GCA_050697175.1 Solirubrobacterales bacterium
GGAACAGGTAGGTCTCCTGCGAGACGACGCCGACGATCCCCGCGAGGCTCTTCAGCGACAGCTCGCGGACGTCGATGCCGTCGATTTGCACGGCGCCCTCCTGCGGGTCGTAGAGCCGGGCGAGCAGGTAGGCGAGGGTGGTCTTTCCGGCCCCCGTCTCACCGACCAGCGCGAGCGTCGTGCCGGCCGGCACAGTCAAGTCGACGTCGCGGATCGTCCAGTCTGCGTCCGGCCCGTAGCGGAACCCGACCCCCTCGAAGCCGACCTCGCCGCGGATCTCGTCCGCCGGAATCGCGGGCGCTCCCGGGCGCTCGCGGATCTCGACCGGCTCGTCGAGGTATTCGAAGACGCGCTCGAAGAGCGCCAGCGAGCTCTGGACGTCGACGCTGACGGAGAGCAGCGACTGGATCGGGAAGAAGATCCTCGTCTGGAGGGTCGTGAATGCGACCAGGGTCCCGATCGAGATCGCCGGGGCGCCGCTCGCGATCGTCAGTCCCCCGAACAGGTAGACGAGCGCGGGCATGGCCGCGAACGCGATCTGCACCGAGGCCATCCTCCAGCGCCCCGCCATCCGGGAGCGCACCTCGAGCTCGGCCAGCTCCTCGGACTCGCGCTCGAAGCGCTCCGCGAGCTCGCCCGACCGGCCCATCGTCTTTCCGAGCAGGCTCCCCGAGACCGACAACGACTCTTCGATCAGGGCGGAGATGTCGGCGAGTTGGCCCTGACGCTCGGCCGTGATCCGGCGCCGCTCGGCGCCGACCCGCCGCGTGATCCACACGAAGAACGGCAGCAGCCCGAGCGCGAATAGCGCCAGGCGCCAGTCGAGCACGAACATCGCCACGCCTGCGGCCAGCACCGTGGTCACGTTCGAGGCGATCGAGGTCGCGGTCGTCGTGACGACGCTCTGGACGCCCCCGATGTCGTTCGCGATCCGCGACTGGATCTCTCCCGTCCGGGTGCGGGTGAAGAAGGCGAGTGAAAGCCGCTGGAGGTGCCGGTAGACCTGTGCTCGGAGGTCGTGCATGACCCGCTGGCCGACCCGGTTGGAGAGCAGCGTCTGCGCGACCCCGAGGGCCCCGTTGGCGATCGCGATCGCGATCATCCCGACCACCAGCGCGATCAGCAGGCCGGTGTCGCGATCCGGGATCGCCGTGTCGAGCACGGCGCGAAGCAGGAACGGCGAGACCATCCCGAGCCCCGCCGAGACGATGATCAGGCCGAGAACCGACCCGAGTCGCCACCGGTAGGGTTCGAAGAGGCGGAGCAGGCGCCGTCGATCGAGGCCCTCGGCGCCCAGACGCCGGCTCAGCACCGGCGGCCTCGCCCGCCCGCGCCTCGGTCGCAGGTATGGGCGGTGAGCCGGACGAGGAGCGCGTGAAACTCGGCTCGCTCTTCGGCGCTCAACGGCCCGAGGAGCTCGCTTTCTGCCCGGCTTGTCGCCTCGCGACCGCGCCTTACCGCGCGCCTTCCGAGCGGGGTGAGCTCGACCCGGTGGCGACGCCGGTCGCGCGGATCGGGCCGGCGGGCCAGGAGCTCGCGGTCCTCGAGCTGGTCGATCAGCGCGACGAGGTTGCTGGGCTGGATCCGCAGGGCGTGCGCCAGGTCGCGCTGCGCGGTGGTTCCCTGGGCCTCGAGGTGGTGGAGGACGGCGAACTCCGGCCAGCGAAGGCCGCTCTCGCCGAGGCCCTGCCCGAGGCGCCAAGCGGACGCCCGGGCGAGGCGGAAGATCAAGAGGCCGAACCCGGAGCCCAACGTCGCGTCGCCGGCCTCGGCTTCGCTCTGGGGTGGTGTCTCGACGGGGTTCATTCAGCGTCCATAGGCAGGCTTAGTGACCTAAATCACTTATATATCATAACTGTTGGCTACTATAGCCATGCATCCGCTGAGCGACACTTGAAACCAGGAGACGAAGACATGGAAACACTCAACCTGATCCCCACCGAAGAGTCCGTGGTCTTCCCCGGAATGACCGTTAGCCTGGCGCTCGAGATCGGCGAAGATGAGCGGGTCTTCCTGGTTCCGCGAAGCGGCGAGCACTTCGCCTCCGTCGGCACGGTCGCCCGGGTCGTCGAGCGGCTTCAAATCCCTGGCGGCGGCCCGGCCGTCACCCTCGAAGGACTTCACCGCGGGGTCGCCGGATCGGCGGTCGCGGGAACCGGGGACGGTTTGCGGGTCGAGGTCACCGAGCACCGCGACGGCCCCGGAACGGAGCGCGCCGCGGAGCTCTCGCGCGAGTACCGAGCGGTGGTCGAGGAGATCCTCGAGCTGCGCGACGCCGACCAGCGGATCGGCGCCTTCCTGCGCTCGATCGCCGAGCCGGGAGCGCTGGCCGATACGGCCGGCTACTCGCCCGACCTGAGCTTCGAGCAGAAGCGCGAGATCCTGGAGACGCTCGACGTCACCGAGCGGCTCGAGCTGGCGGTGAGCGCGCAGCGCGAGCGCCTGGCCGAGCTTCAGGTGAGGCGGCGAATCCGCGACGACGTCGAGTCGGGCGCCCAGCAGCAGCAGCGCGAGTACTTCCTGCGAAAGCAGCTCGAGTCGATCCGAAAGGAGCTCGGCGAGGACGAGGGGTCGGTCGCCGACGACTACCGCAAGCAGATCGACGAGGCCGGGATGCCCGACGAGGTCCGCGAGCAGGCCGAGCGCGAGCTCGGACGCCTGGAGCGGATGGGGGAGTCCGGCGAGGCGTCGATGATCCGCACCTACCTCGACTGGCTGCTCTCGGTGCCGTGGGGCGAGCGCTCGACCGAGCGCCTCGATCCCGACCACGCGCGCGAGGTTCTGGATGCCGATCACGCCGGGCTCGACGACGTCAAGGACCGGATCACCGAGTACATCGCGGTCAGAAAGCTGCGCGCCGAGCGCGAGGTCGGCGACGAGCGGGGGTCCGGAGCGATCCTCACCCTGATCGGCCCTCCGGGGACCGGCAAGACCTCGATCGGCGAGTCGATCGCCCGAGCGACCGGGCGCGAGTTCGTCCGCATGTCGCTGGGCGGGGTCCGCGACGAGGCCGAGATCCGGGGCCACCGCCGAACCTACATCGGCGCCCTGCCCGGGCGCCTCGTCAGGGCGCTTCGCGACGCCGGGACGATGAACCCGGTG
>JBOGZB010000014.1:0-5438 GCA_050697175.1 Solirubrobacterales bacterium
CGGCCCCGTCGGCCCCGTCGGCCCCGGCCTCGACTGACGGGCGCTGATCGGGCGTGGGGGCGGTGACCTCGGGCACGGGAGGCGGGTTCCAGCTCTCGACCCGGTGGCGGATCGCGCGGCGGATGTCGTGAAGCGGCTCGACGCTTCGGACGTCGGGCACCGCGTCGAAGTTGTGCTCGGGCGGGGGCGAGAGCGCAAACCACTCGAGGGTTGCGCCTCCCCACGGATCGTGTCCGACCCGGACGCCGTTGCGGTAGCTGTAGGCGGCGTTCCCGAGCTCGAGCAGGATGCCGATCGCGATCACGAAGGCGGCGATTGACGCGACGAGGTTGAAGCCGTCGACGCCGGCGTCCCCGAAGTACTTGTAGATGTCCACGGGCTGCCCCTTGACGCCGGCGAAGAACGCCATCAGCTCATACACGTAGAGGCCGACCAGGATCGTCCCCAGGCTGACCTTCCCGAGCCCCTCGCCGAGCATCCGCCCGGCCAGCTTCGGAAACCAGTGATGAAGCGCCGCGAAGCCGCCGAGCACGACGCCGCCGACGAAGACGGCCAGGGTCGCCGCCTGCGCGGCCGTCGTGTTGTCGAGCTGCCAGCCGACCGCGATCACCGAGCAGGCGAGCTCGAGCGCCAGGCCGATCGTCAAGGCGCTGATCGCGCCGACGGCGTAGAGGGGAGCGGCGCGAGCCTGGAGCGTCCCGCCCCAAAGGGTCGCGATCCAGTTGTAGATCAGGAGGCCGATCGGGATCACCAGGGCGATCGCGAACAGCATCGCGAAGGCCTCGAAGCTGAACGCGATCGGGGCCGTGTACATGTTCTGCATCCACGCGAGCGGCCCGATCACCGCGATCGCGAGCAGGCAGAGCATCGCCGCGCGCTGGCTGAACAGGGGCTTTCGGGCGTGGGTGGGGAGGACGTCGGAGATCACGCCTCCTGCGAACACGACCACGAACAGGTACGCGCCGGTGAAGAAGAACCACGCGAGGTGCTCATAGAGCAGCGGTGCCCCGCCCTCGCCCGCGTTGAAGAAGACGCCCCCGTAGTGGCGGTCGATGAACAGCATCGTGAGCGCCGCGAGCATCACCGGGCCGATGACCAGGAGCAGATACCCGCACACGCCGGCGCTCCATGAGAGCATCGGGACCCTTCGCCACGCCATCCCCGGCGCCCGCAGGTTGTGGAGGGTGACGACGAGGTTGACCGCGAAGCACACGAAGCCCAGGATCGCCAGCGCCGCTCCGACCACCCACGTGTCGACCCCACGGGTGTTCAGGAAGATGTTCTCCGAGAGGGGCGGCAGCGCGGCGAAGCCCGCCTCGGAGGGCCGGTAGAGGAAGCTGCCGTAGACCGTCACCGCGCCCGAGACGTAAAGCCAGAACGAGAGCAGGCCGAGCCGCGGGAAGGCGACCCCGCGCGAGCCGATCTGAAGCGGCACGACGTAGGAGAAGATGCCGAGGGCGAGCGGGATCGCGAACAGGACCACGGCCGTGAGCCCGAACGTGGACAGCACGCGATCGAAGATCTGCGGCTCGATCATCGTGTTCTCGGGGACGATGAGCTGGACGCGCATGAGGACGAACTCGACGACCGCCAGTGCTCCGAAGCAAAGCGAGGTGCCCATGTAAAGGAGCCCGACCGACTTGTGGTCGGTCGCCGTCGCCCGTTCGACCCAGGCCGGGCGGCGCCGCGGGGTGTCCTCGGTGACCAGCTCGGGACGCGCGGGGGCCGCGACGGTGGGCGGCGTCATGGCTGGGCTCCCGGGGTCGTGTTGCCGGCGACGGCCTTCTGGACGAAAGTCTGCGCCGCGGCGATCTGCTTGCGCTTCTCGGCCACGAATCGCTTGTACGCGTCCGGGCTCACGACCTTGACCCAGGCTCGCATCACCGCGTAGGAGGTTCCGGAGTAGGAGGTCGACTGACCCCGATAGATGCCCACCCTGTCAGCCTCGAACCAGGTGTCGGCGACGCGGCCCGGAATCGCGTCGACCTGGCCGCCGAGCGCCGGGACGAACCACCGGTGATCGACGTCGGTGGAGGTGATGTGGAGGATCACCGGAGTGTGGACCGGAACCACGAGCTCGTTGTAGGAGAAGGTCGAGTAAGGGGGTTGCTCCTGCGGCTGCGGGTAGTCGAATCGCCACAGCCAGCGCTGGCCGACGACGTTGATCTCGAGCGGCTTGGTGTCGGAGGGGACGTTCAGCCCGCCGACCTGGGCGACGAGGCTCGACTGGGCGCTGAGGCCGCCGGGATCGGTCGGCTGAACGTCGCGGGTCTTGCTCGTGATCACGATCCCGAACACGAACAGCCCGGCCGCGATCAGGGCGAGCGGCAGCGCCGGCCGCAGAAACGCCCCGGGGCCGGCGGTGTGGCGACGGGCCGTTCGCCCCCGCCGGGCTCGGAACCTGATCAGCGCGGCCCCGAGGAAGCCGTGGATGACGACGATCAGGACGACGGCGATCGCGATCGCGACCCAGTACGCGGTTCGGATGTGGTCGGCATTGGGCGAATGGGCCGCCCTCGGCCCCAGGACGGAGGCGTCCGCGGGGCCCGCAAGCGCGGCCAGCGCCAGTCCGGCTAGCGCCAGGGGCAGTGCGAGGCGGCGGAGGATGGTCCAAGGCGCCAAGGCGCGAGCATTCTAATCGGACCCCGCCCGGCGCCTGGCGCACGCTCGCGCTCCGAGCCCGGATCGGTGCCTGCCCGAGTGGCGCGAGAGCACGCCTCAGCGCGCCCGACCACGGGGCCTGAGCCTATACTCGCCGTGCCTTGAGGCACCTTCGCCGCTCGCGCTCGCCGCTCAAGCCGCTCGTGCGCGCCGGCGCCCTCGCGGCCCTGGCCGGAGCGTTCGTCGTTCCCCTTGCCCGACGCCGTCTCCGGGTTCCGACGCCGCTGACCGTTGTCGCCGTGGGCATTGCTCCGGCCGCCCTCGCGGTGCTGAGGCCCCGCACGAAAGGCCGCGACGCGGCGATGTTCGCGCTCCAGATGTGGGCCTTCACGGTGGTCCACGAGCTCCCCTACGACAACCCCGAGCGGCTCCGCGGCCGGCTCAAGGTGGGCTATCCGATCCGGGCCGACCGGGTGCTCGGCGCCGGTCGGCTGCCCAGCATCCGCCTCCAGGAGGCGCTGTCGAGGCCCGGCGAGGTGCGGCCGCTCGACCGGGTGCTCGCGGCCGCCCACTGGGCGTGGTTCATGGAGCCGCATCTGGCGCTCGCCTGGATCCTGCGCCGCCACGATGATCGCTTCGTGCGCGCGGCCGGCCAGATGGCGGCGACGTTCGACCTCGGCTGCGCCGCGTACTTCGCGATCCCCACCGCGCCCCCGTGGTGGGCCGCCGAGCACGGGGCGATGGACGATCAGCCAACGGGCCAGCCCGGCGCGGGCAGCCCCTCGCTCGCGGTTCGCCGCGTCATGGTCGAGGTGGGGGAGCGGACATGGGGGCGCGCCTGGCCGAGGCTCTATCAATCGCTCGGTGGCAACCCGTGGGCCGCGATGCCGTCGCTTCACTTCGGGACCTCGCTCCTGGCGGCGAAACTGCTCGCCGAGACCGGCCCGGTGGCCGGCGCCGCCGGCTGGGCCTACGCGCTGACGCTCGGTTTCGCGCTGGTCTATCTGGGCGAGCACTACGCCGTCGACCTGGTCGCCGGCGCCGCCCTGGTTGCCCTGGTGCGGCGCGCCGAGCCCCTGGCGCAGCCGGCCGCGGTGGCGGTCGGGGAGCTGACCACCCGTCTGGAGCGGATCGCCAACGGCTGACGCGCCTGCCAGTATTGATCGCGATGGTGAGCGACCCGGATGTGGTCGATCGAGATCGCGTCGATGAGGAGGACGGCGCGGAGGACGAGCCATCGTTCTTCGCCGATCCCAAGAGGCTTGCGCAGACCGGGATCGTGGTCCTGCTGCTGGTCGGCGCGATCTACGTGCTGCTGCCGAAGATCGTCGGCATCCAGGGGGCGGTCGCGAAGCTCGGCGACGCGACCCCCGGCTGGATCGCCGTGGCGGTCGTGTTCAACGTCCTCGCCTTCTTCTCGTACGTCGCACTGTTTCGCGGCGTGGTGGGCGAGCGGGTCGTCCACCTCGAGTGGCGCGAGTCCTACCAGATCACGATGGCCGGGCTGGCGGCCACGCGGTTGTTCTCGGCCGGCGGCGCGGGCGGCATCGTTCTCACCTACTGGGCGCTCCGCAAGGCCGGCATGCCCAGGCGCCAGACGGCCTGCCGGATGGTCGCCTTCCTCGTTCTGCTCTACGCCGTCTACCTGGTGGCGCTGCTCGTCTTCGGGGTGCTGCTTCGGACCGGCGTCCTGCACGGCTCGGCCCCGGTCGGTCTGACCATCGTGCCGGCGGCGATCGCCGGTGCGCTGATCATGGCCCTCGGACTGACCGCGCTGATCCCCGACGACGTGGAGCGTCGGCTCGCCGGCTTCTCTCAGGGGTATCGCTATCGACGCATCGCGCAGCGGGTCGCGACAGCTCCCGCGACCCTGGCGAACGGCACCCGGACGGCGATCGACTTCGTCCGAAATCCATCGCGCGGGGGTCTCGCTCTGCTCGGGGCGGTCGGGTTCTGGGCCTCGAACATCGGCATCCTCTGGGCCTCGTTTCATGCCTATGGAGCCCACGTCCCGTTCGGCGTCGTGGTGATGGGGTTCTTCGTCGGCATGGTCGCCAACCTGTTCCCGTTCGCCCCGGGCGGGGTCGGGGCAGTGGACGCGGGGCTGATCGGGACGTTCGTCCTCTTCGACGTGCCCGGCTCCGCGGTCTTCGCGGCGGTGCTGACCTATCGGCTGATCGCCTTCTGGCTCCCGATCCCGCCGGGCATCGTGGCCTTCATCCAGCTCCGCAAGACGGTCGCCCGTTGGGAGGAGCAACGGGCGAGCCTCCCGCTGGGGGATACGATCACCGAGTCGCTGCCCGGCAGCGGGGCCGCCATTACTTCATAAAGTGAAGTAATATGGTGAGTGGAGAATTTCAGTCGGTGAGACCTACAAACCGCGACAAGACCGGGAAACGGAACGGTCCGAAGGGAGACTGAGGACCATGAACGCCAAGCAAGACGAGAACGTGATCATCGTCGGCGGCGCGCCGGCCGGCTACACGGCCGCGCTCTACACGTCGCGAGCCGAGCTCGAGCCACTCGTGATCGAGGGGTTCCAATGGGGTGGACAGCTCCAGAACACGACCGACGTCGAGAACTACCCGGGCTTTCCCGACGGGATCACGGGGCCCGAGCTGATGCAGAAGTTCCGCGATCAGGCCGAGCGGTTCGGCACCCGGTTCATCACCGACGACGCGACGAGGATCGAGCTTTCGCGCGATGGGGGCCTCCACAGCGTCTGGGTGGGCGACGACGAGCACGTGGCCACGACGGTCATCCTGGCGATGGGCGCCGAGCCGAAGCGGCTCGGAATCCCCGGTGAGGCCGAGTTGGCCGGTCGCGGGGTCTCGACC
>JBOGZB010000015.1:0-3248 GCA_050697175.1 Solirubrobacterales bacterium
GCTATGGAGAACTTCGCAATCAGCGGAGTGGAGCTTCACGAATTTGCAACGCTGATTGAAGCTCTCGCGTCCGTAAAGCAGGCTGCGGCCGAGGCCAATCGCGATCTCGGTTTGCTCAAACCCGAAATTGCTTCAGCGATCATCGCTGCCTGTGCAGAAATCCGCGGTGGGGAACACCACGAGCATTTTCGCGTTGACATGATTCAGGGCGGTGCGGGCACGTCGACGAACATGAACGCGAATGAGGTGATCGCGAACCTCGCCGGCGACGGAGCTCACCCGAACGACCACGTCAACATGGGCCAGTCGTCGAACGACGTGTTCCCGTCCGCGGTCCACCTGGCGGCGCTCGGCGAGGTCACCCACGAGCTGCTCCCGGCGATGGACGAGCTTTCGAGCGCCCTGGAGCGAAAGAGCGAGGAGTTCGCGAACGTGGTCAAGGCGGGGCGGACCCACCTGATGGACGCCGTCCCGGTCACCCTGGGCCAGGAGTTCGGCGGGTACGCCGCCCAGGTCAAGCTCGGGATCGACAGAGTGAGGAGCACCCTGGGCCGCGTCGGGCAGATCCCGCTCGGCGGAACCGCAACCGGCACGGGCCTCAACACGCACTCGGAGTTCGCCGAGCGCGTCCGCGCCAAGCTCGTCGCCGACACCGGACTCGAGATCTCGGAGCCGCTCGACCCGTTCGAGGCGCAGGGCAACCGGGACGCGTTGGTCGAGCTCTCCGGCGCGCTCAAGGTCGTCGCCGTCTCGCTGACCAAGATCGCCAACGACCTCGCGCTGATGGGCTCGGGCCCTCGCGCCGGGCTCGCCGAGCTGCGGCTCCCGGCGCTCCAGAAGGGCTCCTCGATCATGCCCGGCAAGGTCAACCCGGTGATCTGCGAGGTGGTGATCCAGGTCGGCGCCCAGGTGATCGGCAACGACGCGGCGGTGACCATCGCCGGCTCGCAGGGCCAGTTCGAGCTCAACGTCCGGGTGCCGCTGATCGCCCGCAACCTGCTCGACTCGATCAAGCTGCTCGCCGCGGCCTGCCGGCTGCTCGACACCAGATGCGTCGAGGGGATCGAGGCCGACGTCGAGGTCGCCGAGCGCCATGCCGAGGCGACCCTTGCGACGGCGACGGCGCTAAATCCCCACATCGGGTACGACCGCGGCGCCGAGATCGTCAAGCGGGCGCAGGAATCGGGTCGCCCGGTGCGCGAGGTGGCCCGGGAGATGGGCGTCGACGAGGAGATCCTCGACCAGGCGCTCGACCACCACCAGATGGCGCGCCCTCACGGGTAGTTCGCGTAAGCACTGCCTAACGTAAGTCTGTGCTTAACTATCGGTGTGGCCACCGCCCCTGACACCGAGACCGGGCTGAAGGCGATCGCCGAGCCACGACGTCGCGAGATTCTTCGCCTGGTCAGCAAGGGGGAGCTCTCGGCCGGGGAGATCGCCGCCCATTTCGAGGTCACCAGGCCGGCGATCTCTCAGCACCTCGGAGTCCTGAAGCGCTCCGGGCTGATCGCCGAGCGCCGAGACGGAGCCCGCCGCCTCTACCGCGCCCACCCCGAGGGGCTCGACGATCTGCGCGCCTTCCTCGACGACTTCTGGGGGGATCGGCTCGACCGCCTCAAGGCCCAGGCGGAGGCCGAGCAGGCGCGAGGATCGGGGGCCAGTGCCAACTGATCGATCCCCCGAGACCACGGCGGTCGTCAGCGAGGTCCGAATCTCGGCCCGGCCCGAGACCGTCTTCGGGTTCTTCACCGACCCGTCCCTGATGGTGCGCTGGATGGGCGACGAGGCGACCCTCAACCCCAGGCCCGGCGGCGCCCACCGGATCCGGATGGCCGCGGGCCACGTGGCGCGGGGAGAGTACGTCGAGGTCGAGCCGCCCAACCGTGTCGTCCTGACCTGGGGCTGGGAGCATGAGGACACGCTCGTGCCGCCCGGCTCGAGCACGGTCGAGGTGGAGTTGATCGCCGAGGGCGACGAGACCCTCGTTCGCCTCACCCATCGCGACCTTCCCGCCGAGTCCCGTGGCCCTCACGGGGCCGGATGGCAGCACTACCTTGCCCGCCTCGAGATCGCGGCCGTCGGCGACGATCCGGGCCCCGACCGCGGGCCCGCCGGGACGGATTGAGCCTCGAGGCGAGATCGCGCGTAATAACGACATGAGTGGCGCCGTCACGGCGCCGGAGAGGAGTTTTCATGGGTCAGCCGGTTGTGCACTTCGAGGTGGTCGGAAAGGACGCGGAGAAGCTTCGCGGCTTCTACGGAGACCTGTTCGGTTGGGAGATCGACGCGGACAACGCGATGAACTACGGGATGGTCTCGCGCGAGGACAACGTGACCGACGACGGGATCGGGATCGGCGGAGGCGTCGGCCCCGCCCAGGAGGGAAGCGACGGGTGGCTCACCTTCTACGTTGCGACCGACGACGTCGAGGGGAGCCTCGCCAAGGCCGAGACCCTCGGCGCCACCCGAGTGATGGGCCCGATGCAGGTCCCCGACGGCCCGGAGATCGGCCTGTTCAACGATCCCGAGGGACATCTGGTCGGCGTGGCCAAGATGGTCGCCGGCTAGCGATCGCGAGACTCCCGGGAGCGGCCGCGGCGTAACGTCGCGGCCGCTCGCGCGACCAAAGGGAGGAGGGGCAGCACCGTCCCTCGTGATCCCGGAAGGAGCACTCGTGGAGTCCGGAAGCCCGAACCCCGACGCGACCGTCCCGACCGAGATGGCGACCTTCGGAGCCGGTTGCTTCTGGCAGGTCGAGGCGACGTTCCGGGAGGTCTCCGGCGTGCTCGAGACCGCGGTCGGCTACGAGGGCGGAAACGTCGACGATCCCAGCTACGAGCAGGTCTGCGGCGGCACGACCGGCCACGTCGAGGTCTGCCAGGTCACGTTCGACCCCTCGAAGGTCAGCTTCGAGGACCTGGTCGGCAGGTACTTCGAGATCCACGACCCGACCCAGCTCAACCGCCAGGGCCCGGACGTGGGATACCAGTACCGGTCGGTGATCTTCACCCACTCCGACGAGCAGGCCCAGATCGCCCGCACGGTGATCGAGCGAGTCCAGCCACGGTTCCGAAATCCGATCGTGACCGAGGTCGAGCCTGCAAAGCCCTTCTGGCGAGCCGAGGAGTACCACCAGTGCTACCTCGACAAGCGCTCCTCCAGCGGCCTGATCGCGACCCTGCTCGGCCGCTGAGGATCCGCTCCTGGGGGCGGATGAGGCGTTCGCCTCCGGGCACGCCGATCATCGC
>JBOGZB010000016.1:0-2295 GCA_050697175.1 Solirubrobacterales bacterium
GCCCCCGACCTGAGCCTCGTCCCACTACTCGAGCCCTGATCCCCGGAGGCACGATCGGTGCCGCGCCGCGGTCCCAGCCCGTAGACTCCCGGCGCCGCGTGCCGAGCATCCTCGTCCTCTCCTGGGAGTATCCGCCGCTGATCGAGGGCGGCCTGGCGAGGCACGTCCGCAAGCTGGCCGAGGCCCTCGTGGACCAGGGGATCGAGGTCCATGTGCTGACCCGCGGAGGCGAGGAGTCGCCGCCCGAGGAGGTCGCCGCGGGGGTTCGGATCCATCGGGTCCGTGAGCCCACTCGACCCACTGATCTCGGCGAGTTCGTCGCCTGGGTGGAACGGATGAACTCCGACATGCTGGCGGCCGGGGTCGAGCTCGGCGACAGCCACGACTTCGACTTGGTACACGGGCACGACTGGCTCGTGGCGATGGCGTGCGATCACCTCGCGCGTCGCTTCGGATCGCCGCTCGTGACCACCATCCACGCGACCGAGCACGGCCGCCACCAGGGCTGGGTCGACAAGCACCCGCAGTCGCACATCCACGGCGTCGAGCGGTGGATCACCAATCGATCGGACCGGGTCATCACGTGCTCCTACTACATGCGCGAGCAGGTCGCCGACATCTTCGGGGTCCCCGACGGGCGCGTGGTGGTGATTCCGAACGGAATCGACCCGGGTGACCTCCAGCCGCACGATGGTCCGGAGCTCGAGCGCCTTCGCGGTGAGTTCGCGGCCCCCGACGAGCGGCTCGTCCTGCTGCTCGGCCGGCTCGTCTACGAGAAGGGCTTCCAGCTCGCGCTGGAGGCGATGCCGGCGCTGATCGATCGCCTGCCGAACACCCGCTTCCTTGTCGCGGGCTCCGGTACCCACGAGCTCGAGCTCCGCCGCCAGGCGACCGAGCTCGGGCTGATGGACCACGGCACCTTCCTCGGTTGGATCGGCGACGACGTCCTGCACTCGCTCTACCGGATCGCCGACGTGTGCGTGGTGCCGTCGATCTACGAGCCGTTCGGCCTCGTCGCCCTGGAGTCGATGGCCTCGGGCTGCCCGTGCATCGTCGCCGACACGGGGGGGCTTCGAGAGGTCGTCCCACATGAGGAGGCGGGGCTTCGGTTCCGCGCCCGCGATCCCGGCGCGCTGGGCGAGATGGTGGAGCGGGTGCTGACCGACGGCCAGCTTCGCGAGCGGCTGATCGCCGAGGCCTCCGAGCACGTTCTGCGCTTCGACTGGGCCGACGTCGCCGAGCGCACCGCGGCCGTCTACACCGAGCTCGCGCGAGGAGCCCGCGTCACCTCCACCTAGGCCCGCTCCTCGATCTCCTCGCCGGCCGGCTCGACCGGGTGCGACCAGCGCAGGGTCTCGGGCGGCTCGCGGCGACGGATCACTCGGGCCGGGATGCCCGCGATCACCGAGTTTGCGGGCACGTCCCTGGTCACGACGGTGTTGGCCCCGATCACCGAGTTGTCACCCACCCTGACCCCGCGGAGGATGCAGGCGCCGTATCCGATCCACACGTTCGAGCCCACGTCCACGTCTCGCTTGTAGATGCCCTGGACGCGAATCGGGCGCTCCACCTCGACCATTCCGTGGTCGAAGTCGATGAACATGGCGCGATCGGCGATCACGCACTGCTCCCCGATCCGGATGTGCTGGTAGGCCGAGATCGTGCATTCCTGGCCGAGCACCGTCTTGTCTCCGATCGAGACCTCGCCCTCGTGGCAGCGGATCTTGGTTCCGTCACCGATCCACACGAAGCGGCCGAAGCTGATCGTGCCGCGGCGGGAGATCTGGATCTCGAGGCGCCTGCCGAGGAAGAGGAGCCCGTTCGTCTTCCAGCGCCATCCGGCCCGGGTGAGCAGCCGCCGGCGCCCGTAGCGAAGCGCCAGGCGCCCGTACTTCGGGGTCAGCATCCGGTGTCGGGCGAGAAAGCGCACCAGTCGGATCACGAGGGATCGGAACTCTAGATGCGCTCCGCCGGAGGCGCCCAGGCGGCCATCTAGACTGCGCGCCCAGTTGGCCGACGGCGCGAGATCAACGCAGAAGTCGCTCGCCGCGCGGGTCGTCGCGGGCGACAAGCGCGGCCTGGCGCGTGCGATCAGCCTGGTCGAGAACCGCGAGCCCGAGGGCGATCGTCTCGTCGCAGAGCTGTTCCCGCGAACCGGCGGAGCGCGGATCGTCGGGCTGACCGGCCCGCCCGGGGTCGGCAAGAGCACCCTGATCGGAGCGCTGACGGGGGAGCTGCGCAAGGCCGAGCGCCAGGTCGCGGTGCTCTCGATCGATCCCTCCAGCCCCTTCACCC
>JBOGZB010000017.1:0-2125 GCA_050697175.1 Solirubrobacterales bacterium
GAGGCGTTCGCGCAGTTCGGCTCCGAGCTCGACCCCGAGACCCGCAAGTCGCTGGCTCGCGGCGAGCGGCTGGTCGAGATGCTGAACCAAAAGGAGCTCAACCCGCTCTCCGTCGCCGAGCAGGTCGCCTCGATCTACGCCGGCACCGGCGGCTACCTGGACCGGATCAAGACCGAGCGCGTCCACCAGTTCCTCGAGGACCTGCTGGGCCGGCTCAAGTCCGAGCAGGCCGACCTGATGGGCAGGATCGACTCGGGAGCTCTCTCCGACACCGACGACGAGGCGCTGGGCAAGGCGATAGCGGAGATGATCGACGACTTCGGCCCCGACTTCGACGCCGAGGGCAACCCGCTCGCCGAGGGCGAATCCGACCGCCTGCTCTCGGAGGAAGAGCGGTCCAAGCCCGGCCGCACGGCGCCGGAGTCGGCCGTCGGCGAGGGCGACGAGGATGGTGCGGCTGAGACCGAGGAGGTACCGGCATAGCCACTCAGAAGGAAGTCAGGAACCGGATCTCCAGCGTCAAGAATATCCACAAGATCACTCGGGCGATGGAGATGGTTGCGGCGGCGCGCCTGCGCCGCGCCGAGCAGCGGATCGAGGCGATGCGTCCCTACGCCGAGGCGATTCGCAAGATGGCGCGCGACGTCTCCGAGGCCTCGGAGGGAGCGGCCGCGCGGGTGCCGATCCTCCAGCACCGCGAGCCGGAGGCCAAGGTCGGCGTCCTGCTGGTCACGGGCGATCGCGGGCTGGCCGGCGCGTTCAACACGCAGATCATCCGCGAGGGCCTGAAGCTGAAGCGCGACTACGCGTCGGAGAGCGGGCAGGTGACCTTCTCGGTCGTCGGCAGGCGCGGCAACTCGACAATGCAGTTTCGCGGCGAGGAGGTCGCCGGATCCTACGTGGGGTTCACCGAGCGGCCGGCGTTCGCCGACGCTCGGCGGATCTCTCGCGACCTGACGTCGGCGTTCACGGATGGCCACCTCGACCGGGTCGACCTGGTCTACAACCGCTACGTCTCGCCGCTCACCCAGTACGTTCGCCGGCACACCCTGCTGCCTCTCCGAGAGGCCGAGGTGTTCGGCGAGAGCGCCTCCGAGCCCGAGCCCGAGGCGGGCGATCCGGCGCTCGAGGAGGCGGACCGCAGGGCCTCGTGGGTCTATGAGCCCGAGGCCGAGGACCTTCTGCCGATGCTCTTCGAGGAGTACGTGGACCTGTCGGTCTATCGGGCGCTGCTCGAATCGGCCGCCTCGGAGCTCGGGGCGAGGATGACCGCGATGCGGAGCGCGTCCGAGAACGCGCAGGAGATGATCGCCGACCTGACGCTCGAGATGAACAGGGTGCGCCAGGCCGAGATCACCCAGGAGATACTCGAGGTCGTCGGAGGGGCAGAGGCACTTGGTTGACCCAGCGCAGGGCGAGGGCGGGCCGCTCGGCGGCCCCTCGGGCCGGCGCTCAATGCTGAAGGAGACGAATGGCTGAGCAGAACGGAAACGTCGGAAGGGTCGAGCAGGTCCTGGGAGTGGTGGTCGACGCCGTCTTCCCCGGCAAGCTGCCCGAGATCTACCACGCCCTCAAGATCCAGGTTCCCGAGGGAGACGGCCGCCGGGCCATCGACCTGGTCCTCGAGGTCCAGCAACACCTGGGCGACGACCGCGTCAAGGCGGTCGCCATGGATGCCACCGACGGGCTCGAGCGGGGCGACCCGGTGATCGACACGGGCGGCCCGATCACCGTCCCGGTCGGCACTCAGACGCTCGGCCGGATCTTCAACCTGCTCGGCGAGCCGATCGACGAGGGCGAGCCGATCGAGGCCGAGGAGCGCTGGCCGATCCACCGCGCGGCGCCCGAGGCCGAGGACCTGACCCCGAGCCAGGAGATGCTCGAGACCGGGATCAAGGTGGTCGACCTGCTCGCCCCGTACGCAAAGGGCGGGAAGGTCGGTCTGTTCGGCGGCGCCGGAGTCGGCAAGACCGTGATCATCATGGAGCTGATCCGCAGCATCGCGGACCAGCACGAGGGTCGCTCGGCGTTCTGCGGGGTCGGCGAGCGCACCCGCGAGGGCAACCAGCTCTACCTCGAGATGCAAGAGTCCGGGGTGATCGACAAGACGATGATGGTGTTCGGC
>JBOGZB010000018.1:0-4551 GCA_050697175.1 Solirubrobacterales bacterium
GACGATCTCCTCGTCGAGACGCCGCAGCTCGCCATTGATCCTGACCCGCGAGTAGCCCTCGAGCCGCAGCTGCTCGATCAGCTTGCCGTACTCGCCTTTGCGGCCGCGCACGACCGGCGCCATGACCATGAATTTCGTCCCCTCCGCGAGGGTCATCAGCCGGTCGACGATCTGCTCCTGGGTCTGGCCGGTGATCCGCTCGCCGCACTCGGGGCAGTGCGGCACCCCGATCCGCGCCCAGAGCAGCCGCAGGTAGTCGTAGATCTCGGTCACGGTGCCGACCGTGGAGCGGGGGTTTCGCGAGGTGGTCTTCTGGTCTATCGAGATCGCCGGCGACAGCCCCTCGATCGAGTCGACGTCCGGCTTCTCCATCTGGCCCAGGAACTGGCGGGCATACGCGGACAGCGACTCGACGTAGCGGCGCTGGCCCTCGGCGTAGATGGTGTCGAACGCGAGGCTCGACTTGCCCGATCCGGATAGCCCGGTGACGACGATCAGGGCATCACGAGGGAGCTCGATGTCGATGCCCTTGAGGTTGTGGGCACGGGCGCCCGAGATCGCGATGTGCTCTGAGCGCGCCATCACGAACGCCCCGATCCGCGGCAACCGCCGGCCGTCCCGATCCCTGATCCGTCGACGAAGAGCACGATTCGATTCTACGGGGGCGAACGGGCGTTCCCGTTGCGGCGCGCTCAGGCGGGCTCAGGCGCTCCGGCGAGCACGCGACGGCCTCCGAACGCGACCAGCCAGGACAGCGTCGCCGCGAGCGCCGCCGCCGCGAACCCGCGCGTGGAGTGGCCCCCGCTCACTACGGCTCCGCCGAATGCCGTTCCCGCCGCGACACCGACCACCACGGCCGTGATCATCCAGGTCGAGGTCTCTGTGGCGCTTCCAGCCGGCGCCAGCTCGTCGATCAGCAGATAGAGGACGGCTCCGGCTGGCGCGAACGCGAACCCGCTCAAGGCCATCAACGGAAGCGCGCTGGCCATCGAGCCGATCAGGACGAGCGGGGCGAACCCGAGCGCGATCAGGAGGCACAGGCGCGGATAGCGGACCCCCGCCCGCGTTCGGTGCTCGCGAGATCCGTACCACAGGCCGCCGGCCATGCTGGCCGCCGCCTGCACGGCGATCAGGGTCCCCGCCAGCCCCGGCGAGCCGAGCTGGGTGGCGAAGGCCGTGATCGAGATCTCCATCGCGCCGATCGCCATCCCGAAGCCGAACTCGGTGAACAGCAGGATGACGACCCCGGGCGAGCGCAGGGGTCCGGTCCAGTGGCCGACGGTGGGACCGCCCACCCAGGCGCGCGAGGCGCGAGATGCGGCGAACACCAGTGTGCCGATGGCCGAGAAGGACGCGTTGGCGAGCACCGCGGCGGAAGGTGAGCCGAGCGCCACCAACCCGCCCGTGATCAACGGTCCGACGATGAAGCACGCCTCCAGCAACACGGCATCGAGCGCGAACGCGCTCTGGCGCAGCACGTCGTCGGGGACGAGATCCGCCCAGAGGGTCCTCATGCAGGACGACAAGGCCGGGATCGTCGCTCCGCAGGCAGCGCCGATCGGAGCGAGCACGGCGAGGCCGGCACCGTCCTGAGCCGCGACGACGAGGGCGCCCAGGGCGATCGGGTTGAGCGCCGCGACCGGAACCAGGACCGTGGTCTGCCCGAGCCGGTCGACGAGCCGGCCCTGAACGGGAAACGACACGGCGACGGCGAGCGTGACCGACGCCTCGACGGCACCCGCGATCACGAACGACCCGGTCGCGTGGCGGACCATGATGATCGTCGACAGCGACAGGGCGGCGATCGGGAGGCGGCCGATCAAGGCCCCGAGCAGGGGCAGCCTCGCCTGGCGCAGCGCCATGAGCCGCTTGTACGGCGTCGGGACCACGGCGTCCTAGGCTGTCAGGGAGCGGGGCGGCTTACCCGGTGGCTCGGGCATAGACCTCGTCCAGCAGGCCATCGAGGTCGGCGACCTCGAACTCGGCAGCGAGCTGTGTGCGCGCCTCGTCGCGCGGGGTGCCGTCGAGCGCCAGCTTCATCGCGACCAGTCGCGCCGCCGCGTCGCCCGCGCCGCTCGGCTCAGCCTTTGGCGTGGGACTCGGCTCAGCGGAGGCGGGAGGCGGGGGCGTCGCCGCGGTCGCCGAGCCCGCAGCCTCGCCCTCGTCGGAGAGCCTGCCGCGAAGCTCGTCGAGCGCGCCTCGAACCTCCTGGAGGCGGCGCTGCGCCTGACCCTCGGCCTGACCGCGAATTCGTCCCGCGGCGTCCTCGGCCTCGGTCCGGATCCGCTTCGCGGCCGCCTCGGCCTCGGCGCGGATTCCCTTCGCATCGGCCTCGGCCTGGGCGACGATCTCCTGGGCACGGCGTTGCGCCGCGTCGAGCGCCGACCGCACGCTGTCGGTCGCCTGGCGAATCAGCTCCTCCGCGTCCATCGGGCGAGGGTACCGCTCGCCGATCGGGCCCGGAGCCCCTGACGGACCCCCTGCAAGCTGTGCTGTCATCCCTCGGCGATAGCTTGCCGGGCGGTGACGGGCGAGTATCAGCGTTTCCGGGTCCTGTGGCCCCTGGTCCCGGCGATGGCGATGGTGATGATCGACTTCACGATCGTCAGCATCTCGGTCACCACGATCCAGCACGACCTTGGGCTCTCGGCGACCGCGGCCCAGTGGATGGTGACCGCCTACGCGCTCTCGACGGCCGCCTTCATCGCGCTCGGAGGACGCCTCGGAGACATCATGGGCCACAAGCGGATCGTCGCGATCGGAATCGTTCTGTTCGCCGGCTCCTCGCTGCTCTGCGGCTTCACCCCCGACGGCTCGGCCGCCGAGCCCTGGCTGATCACCTTCCGAGTGCTCCAGGGGATCGGGGGCGCGCTGCTCGTGCCGTCGACCACCGTCCTGGTCCTCAACGCCTTCCCGGTCGAGGAGCGTGGCAAGGGGCTGTCGGTGTTCTTCATCGTCGCGGGGCTGTTCACCGCGATCGGCCCGATCGCCGGCTCGTATCTGACCGAGTTCTGGACCTGGCGGGCGATCTTCTGGATCAACGTGCCGGTCGCGCTCCTGTCGCTGACCGAGTTCGCGCTCGTGAAGATCCCGGATGTATCGCGGCCGGCCCGGATCGACTGGCGCGGGGCCTTCGTCCTCGTGGCCGGGATGAGCCTCACCGTGCTCGGCCTTCAGGAGTCGAGCGCCTGGGGTTGGGGCAATCCGGCGACGATCGGGTCGATCGCGGCCGGGGTGATCGCCCTGGTCGCCTTCGTCGCGATCGAGCGTGGCATGGACTCGCCGCTGATCGACGTCCGGGCGCTGGCCGCCAACCGGCCGTTCGCGGTCGACAACCTCCTCACCCTGCTGCTCTTCTTCACCTGGCTCGCCGTCTTCTTCTTCGGCAGCATGTACTTCCAGGTGTCGGTCGGCCAGTCGCCCACCCACGCCGGCTTCTCGATCCTGACGATGTTCTACTCGTTCTTCATCGCCTCACGGATCGGCGGCGGGATGCTCGACCGGCTCGGCGCCAAGCACCCGACGACCCTCGGGATCCTCGCGGTCGCGATCGGCCTCACCCTCTGGGCCTCCGAGATCACCAACCTCAGCCCGAGCTCGACCGTACCCGGGATGCTGGTCACCGGAGCGGGCTTCGGCCTCGCGATGACGCCGCTCAACACCGATGCGCTCAACCGGCTCCCGGCCGACGTGCGCGGAGAGGCATCCGGCGTGATCCAGACCTTCAGGAACTTCGGCTCCGCCCTGGGGATGGCGATCCTCGGCACGATCGTGATCAACGTCGGCACTGACAGCGGGTTCGCCCAGGGCGTCCAGACGGCGTTCTACGTGGGCGCCGGCGTGATGTTCGCGACCTTCGTGATCGCCAGGCTCCTGATGCCCGGCGGCAAGCCGACCGGCGTCCAGTAGTCCCGTCCGCGCCCCGCGGGTGCGCGCCTCACCCCGCCACGCGGGCCGCTACGCGCGCAGGGCCTCGAGGTCTCGCCTCAGCTCCTTGATCTCGTCGCGGATCCGAGCGGCCTCCTCGAACCGCAGGTCCTCGGCCGAGGCGAGCATCTCCTCCTCGAGCTCGACGATCAGCTTCTCGAGCTCGTCCGGGCTGTGGATCGCGTCGCCGTCGCGGCGTCGGCGCCTGCTCGGCGCCGTGCGCGACTCCATCGCCAGGAAGTCGCCGATCTCCGAGATCCCCTTCTGAACCGTCTCGGGGGTGATCCCGTGCTCGCGGTTGTAGGCGAGCTGAATCTCGCGGCGGCGATCGGTCTCGCTGATCGCGGTGCGCATCGCGTCGGTCTCGCGATCGGCGTACATGAGGACCCGCCCACGGACGTTGCGGGCCGCCCGGCCGATCGTCTGGATGAGGCTCGTCTCGCCGCGGAGGAAGCCCTCCTTGTCGGCGTCCAGGATCGCGACCAGCGACACCTCGGGAAGGTCGAGGCCCTCACGCAGCAGGTTGACCCCGACCAGGACGTCGTACTCGCCGAGGCGCAGGTCCCGCACGATCTGGATCCGCTCCAGGGTGTCGATCTCGGAGTGCAGGTAGCGGACCTTGAA
>JBOGZB010000019.1:0-5402 GCA_050697175.1 Solirubrobacterales bacterium
GCGCCGACGAAGCCGAATCGCTCGCCGACGACGGAGAAGATGAAATCCGTGGTGCGGTCGGGCACGAAGCCGTTCTCGGTTTGAGTCGAGTCGGCCCCCCTTCCAACCTTGCCACCGGATCCGATCGCGACCAGCGATTGATCTATCTGGTACGTCGCGTCGCGGGGATCCGAGCTCGGGTTCAGGAACGACGTCAGCCGTTGCTCCTGATAGCCCTTCAGGATCGGGTGCCCGATGGCGGGCGCGATCACCAGGACCGCCGAAACGGCGGCCGCCAGCAGCGCGCCCAGCACGGCGAAGTGCGTCCATCGCACCCCGACCACGAACAGGATCGCGAGGGTGATCACCACGTAGGTGATCGCCGTCCCGAGGTCCGGCTGCATGAACACGATCAGCGCCGGCACCAGCCCCATCAGGAGGAGGCGCGCGGTGCGCTGCCGCTCGGTCACCCGGCGGCCGCGGTCGATCGCGAACCCGGCGAGGGCCGTGATAAGCAGCACCTTGCCGAGCTCCGACGGCTGGAACGTGAAGAAGGGAAGCTCTATCCATCGTCTCGAGCCGCGCGTCGCCTGGCCCAGGAGCAGCACCAAGATGATGCTGCCCATCATGGCCGTGTAGAGGCCGACGCGCAACTCCCTGAAACGAGAGTAGTCGACTCGGGCGATGGCAAGCATCAAGGCGATGCCCAAGACCGCGTAGATCGCCTGCCGAATCACGTAGAAATAGGGCTGATGTGGGATGTCCCCGCCGGTCACGGCCTTGAGCGTGAAGAGGCTGAACGCGATCAACCCGAGCGCCACCGCGACCAGCAGCGGGTCGAGCCCGAGGACGGTGCCGCGCTCCGCCGCGACGGGCCGGCCCTCGCGAAACGGGCGGGGATAAGCGTCGGAGGCCATCAGTACGGGTTCCCCGCGGCGCCGCCGGTGGTCGGGGTCGGGACCGGTTGGATCGCGCCGCTTGACGGCACCTTCCCGCCCGCCGCCTTGGCCTCCTGCTTGTGGGTGTTGTAGTAGGCGTCGAGGATCTGGCGGGCCACCGGCGCCGCGGCATCGACCCCGAACCCGCCCTGCTCGATCGTCGCCGCGACCACGATCTGAGGATGGGGATAGGGCGCGAGCGCGATGTACCACGACTGGTCCTGCTGGCCGTTGCGCTGCGCGGTCCCGGTCTTGCCCGCCATCGGGATCGGGAAGTTCCCGAACACGGCGTAGGAGGTCCCGCCGGGCGACTGCGCGGCCATGTGGATCCCGTCGAGGATCGCACTGCTGTACTCGGGCTTGATGTCGAGGTGGCGCTGCGGGCCGGGGTCGATCTCCTGGACGACGCCGCCGTTGGAGTCCTTGACCTCGAGGCCGACGTGCGGGCGGACCACGTTGCCCCCGTTGGCGATCGCCGCGTAGGCCACCGCCATCTGGAGGGGGTCGGCCTGGAGGTCGCCCTGGCCGACCGCCAGGTTGACGTTGTCGCCGATCGTCCACGGTCGGTCGGTCGGGTCGGTCGGCACGATGCTCGACCCACCGGGCGAGTTGGGGCTCTGCGCCTCCTTGTAGAGCTTGTTGCGCCAGGCCGGGGTCGGCAGGAGCCCGGCCACCTCACCGGGCAGGTCGATCCCGGTCGGGTGGCCGATCCCGAGGTCGTAGGCCCACTTCTGCTGCGCGCCGCCCCCGTCGCGGTAGAGCATCGCGCCGACGTTGTAGAAGAAGACGTCGGAGGAGACCTGGAGCGCCTCGGGGAGCTGAAGGGCCCCGTATGAGCCCAGGCCCGCGTTGTGAAGCGTGATGCCGCCCTCGGTGAACGATCCTCCGTCGACGATCGTCGTCGACGGGGTGAGGACGCCGCTCTCCAGAGCGGCGATCGAGGTGATCGGCTTGAACGTCGAGCCGGTCGGGTATAGGCCCTGGATCGCGCGGTCGGCGAGCGGGGCGCCGGTCGTCTGCGAGGTGAGCTGCTTGTAGGTCGCCTCGGGGATCACCGGCTTGGTGAACACCGACGGGTCGAAGGTCGGCGAGGAGCCGAGTCCGAGGATCTCCCCGTCGTTGGCGTTCATCGCCACGAACGCGCCCGGGGTGCTGAACGAGTTGAGCGCCGCCTCGCCGGCCTTCTGAACCGGTGTGTCGATGCTGAGCAGCAGGTTGTCGCCCGGCTTGGCCTGAGTCTGGCTCAGCACCCCGCCGGTCGGCCTGCCCGCCGCGTCCACCTGGACCTTGGTCATCCCGTTGGTGCCGCGCAGGACGTTGTCGTAGGTGTTCTCGACTCCGGACTGTCCGACCTCGTCACCGGGCGCGAGCCCCTGGTAGCGGGGCTCCTTTAGCTGCGGGCCGGTCACCTCGCGCACGTAGCCGAAGATCTGCGCGGCGAGGTTGCCGTCCGGATAGTTGCGGACGTAGACCTTCTGCACGGCCACTCCGGGGTAGGAGGCCTGGTTCTCGCGCAGGTAGTAGACGAGGTCGTAGCCGACGTCGCGCTTCAACGTCACCGGGTTGGCGGGCAGGTCCTTCGTCTGCTGGTGGAGCTGGCGCTGGATCGACTTCGGCGACATCCCGATCACCTTGCCCAGCCGCGCGAACTCCCGCTCGCGCTGCTTGTGGGTCCGCGGGAGCTGGGTCGGCTGGAGCTCGAGGGCGAGGGCGGTCCGGTTGTCGACCAGGACCCGGCCGCTTCGGTCGAGGATCTGGCCCCGCGGCGCCTGGACCGTGACGTCTCGGACCTGGTTGTTGTGCGCCTGCTTGAGGTACTTGTCCCCGGACAGGACCTGCAGGTACCAGAGCCGGAAGAAGATGATCGAGAACATCACCAGGGCGAGCCCGCTCAGGATCGCCACCCGGAGCGCGAACTGCGCCGGCATCAGGGGTCGCTCGCGCTCGCCGAACATCACGGCTGCGAGACCCCCGCGGCGCGGCGCACCCGTCGCCCGCGGCGCCGCGACCGCGACGCCCCCCGGGTGATCGGGGTCCGGGCGGGACGAGACGCCCCGTCGGCGACGATCGCCGGGCGCAGGACCCGGCGGATCAGCGGGTAGAACGGGATCGCGAGAAGCCCGGCGAGGATGCCCTGGACGACGATCTCCCTCACGACCAGGAGGCTGACCGGGTTTCGGACGCCGAGCATGAGCTGAATCGCCGCGAACCCGGCCGCGGCCGCCATCGTCAGGGCGCCGATCAAAAGCGGCGGGATCAGCGAGTTCGAGATCTCGCTCCCCTCGCGGTATCGCCCGGCGAGGTAGCCGACCGCCAGCAGGACCAGGGACGACGCGCCGAGGGTGGCCAGAAGGGCCGAGTCGAGCACCAGCCCGGTCGCGAACCCGCACACGGCTCCGAGCAGCGCCCCGCCCAGCAGGCCCAGCGCGATCACGACGAGCGGAACGATGTCGGGGGTGGTGCCGAGGAAGCTCAGATACGAGAAGAACGAGAGTTGGAGGACCACCGAGATCACGACGATCGCCGCGATCCTGATCGCGATCCGCCGGGTGATGATCACTTCGAGACCCCCGGGCGCTTCGGCCCGCCGGTGGCCACCTGG
The DNA here is from genome assembly GCA_050697175.1 of Solirubrobacterales bacterium. Lineage (GTDB taxonomy): Bacteria > Actinomycetota > Thermoleophilia > Solirubrobacterales > 70-9 > AC-56. The sequence continues at coordinate 3,520 of JBOGZB010000019.1, forward strand.
ACGTAGTCGAGGTTCCGCAGGTCGGCGAACGGCGCGAGATGCACGCGCTGGTAGGCCTCCTGCTCGGCGACCGTGGCGTTGCTGACCTTGCCGATCGGGATCCCCGGCGGGAACGCGGACGAGATCGCGCCGTTGCTCCAACCCGCCGTGACGACCATCTGCCCGGCGCGGATCGCCGCGTTTCGGTCTATGAAGTCGAGCAGCAGGCTGCTCGAGTTCCCTACCTCCGGCTCGGCGACCCCCTCGGGCCCGTTCGGGAGGACGCGCGCCGACACCGCGCTTCGGTTGTCGGTGATCAGCGTCACCTCGGCGGTGCCGTGGGTCACGTCGGTGACCCGGCCGACCAACCCGTCGGCGTTGACCACCGGATCGTTGGCCGCGACCCCGTCCCCCGAGCCCACGTCGACGGTGACGGTCGAGTACCAGACGGTCGGGGAGCGGCCGATCACCCGTCCGGTGACCGGCGTGTAGCCGGACAGGGGACCGGCGCGGTCGAGGTGCAGGAGGCCGCGCAGCTGCCGGTTCTCGCCCTCGGCGCCCTGAGCCTTGGCGACCTGGGCTCGGAGCTGGGAGACCTCGGCGTGCAGATCGCTGTTCTGACCGCGCGCCTGGAAGGTCTCGTCGACCCAGTTGATCATGTCGCGAGCCGGCTTCAGCGCCCGCGTGGCCCCCTCCTCGAGCGGGCCGAACACCGTGGCGACGACCCGCTGCATGGAGTGGAGCGGGCCACCCTGGCTCTCCGAGAACTGGGTCGAGAGCAGGACCAGCGCCGCGACGATCAGCGCCACCATGATCGCGCGGCGCCGTCTGACCTCTTTGCGGTACATCGGCTACCCGGTGCCCACGAGGCCGCGGCGATGCGAGTTTCGGCTCATCCGGTGGATGACCTCGAACTCCTCCAGCGAGCGGCCCGACCCGACCGCCACGCAGGTCAGCGGTGACTCGGTGAGCTGGGCGGGCATCTGACATTCCTCTCTGAGGCGCTCCTCCATGCCCTGGAGCAGCGCGCCGCCCCCGGCCAGCGTGATCCCGCGGTCCATGATGTCGCCGGCGAGCTCCGGCGGGGTGCGATCCAACGTGTCCTTCACCGCGGCGACGATCTGGCTGATCGGCTCCTCGAGCGCGGTCCGGACCTCGCCCGAGGTGAGCATGATCGTCTTCGGCAGGCCGGTGACCATGTCGCGGCCCCTGATCTCGGTGGTCACCTCCTCGGGCAGCAGCGAGGCCGACCCGATCTCGAGCTTCACCTCCTCGGCCGTCTGCTGCCCGATCAAGAGCTTGTGCTCGTGCTTGCAGTGCGCGGTGATCGCGTCGTCCTGCTCGTCGCCGCCGACCCGGATCGACTCCGAGACGACGATCCCCCCGAGTGAGATCACCGCGACCTCGCTGGTTCCTCCGCCGACGTCGAGCACCATGCTGCCGGTCGGCTCCCCGACCGGCAGCCCGGCGCCGATCGCCGCAGCCATAGGCTCCTCGATCAGATAGGCCTGGCGGGCACCGGCCGACAGGCACGCCTCCTCGACCGCGCGCTTCTCGACCCCGGTCACCCCGGACGGAACGCAGACCACGACGCGCGGGTGTGCGAAGCGGTTCTGGTGCACCCGCTGGATGAAGTGGCGAAGCATCTCCTCGGTGACGTCGAAGTCGGCGATCACGCCGTCCTTCAGCGGGCGGATGGCGCGGATCGTGCCCGGCGTGCGCCCGAGCATCCGCTTCGCCTCGACCCCGACCGCGTGGACCTCGCCGCTGCGGGCGTCGACGGCGACCACCGACGGCTCCGAGAGCACGATGCCGCGCCCCCGTACGTAGACGAGGGTGTTCGCGGTCCCGAGATCGACGGCCATGTCACGACCACCAAATCCGGTCAGGTTGCGAAACAGACC
>JBOGZB010000020.1:0-2898 GCA_050697175.1 Solirubrobacterales bacterium
GCCGCGGAAGTACTTCTGGGCGACGATGTTGGTCGCGTTCTGCGACCACTCGGCCGGGAACTCGATACCCCGCTGCTCGAACGCCGGGCTCTCGGGATCGCCGATCACCGCGTCTCGAAGCTCCCACTCGACCTCGTCGAAGGGGTGGACGCCCGGGGTCGTGAAGCGGCGGTCGACCGTCAGTCCGGAGCTCGCGACCCGTACGTCCTTTGCAGCGATTTTACTCATCAAGTCCCTCCTCGAAGCGGCTTTTCAGCTGGACTCTGGATCCTCGCGCGCGGCGCGGACGGAACCGGCCGCGGCGAGTGACCCAAATTGCGGGGATGGACCGGCCACCGACGGCAGCGTCCCGGCGAACTGGAGATAGGCGCCCCAATCGAGCTCGCGGAGCTCGGCGAGGCAGAGCTCGCCGAGCCGCTCCGTCGAGGGCTCGCCCGGCTCCCCGGCGGCGATCAGCTCGACCCGGTCGACGATCGCATCGATGTCGGAGGCCGCGACCGGTCGCTTGTGGGCGGCCCCGAGGAGCGCGGCGCGGAGCTTCGAGCGGTCGAAGCGCTGATGCTCGCCGCCCCGCTTGATCACGTAGAGGGCCTCGGGCTCGCGGCGCTCGAACGTCGTGAAGCGATGACCGCAGGCAGAGCACCGGCGCCGCCGCCGGACGGCCGCGCCGTCGGGCGAGCGCCGGCTCTCCAGGACGCGCGTCGGGGAATGGCAGCTCGGACAATCCACTCCCAGTGATTCTACTAGTGGTGGGGTAGTCCTGCATGGTGCGGCCACTAGATGTGGTGTTCCGTGCGTGGGATCCGCGAGTGCCGCTCGGCCGCGAGCGGATTCGCTACGCTCGCGCGACGATGACCCGAAGGGAGAGAGCCAAAGGACGGGTTTCGGATGCCCGCGCCGTGGCGACCGAGCGGGTCGCCGACGCGAGGACGGTCGCCTCGGGGCGGGTCGCCGACGCGAAGGCGGTCGCCACCGAGAGGGTCGCGGACGCGCGCGCCGCGGCCGGCGACCTGATCGCTCGGTCCAAGCCGCGCCTTCGCGGCGTCTCCCACGAGTGGGCCTTCTTCATCTCGCTGATCGCCGGGGCGGTCCTGGTCCTGACCGCGCCGAGCGGCCGAGCCGCGGCGATGGCGGCGATCTACGCGGGCTCCCTGTCGGCGCTCCTCGGGGTCAGCGCGCTCTATCACCGCGTCAACTGGAGGCGGCCGGAGATCAGGCGCTGGATGCGCCGGCTCGACCACTCGATGATCTTCCTGCTGATCGCCGGCACCGTGACGCCGTTCGCGGTCCTGGTCCTCGGCGGCGCGATGGGCGACGCCCTGCTGATCGCCGTCTGGGCCGGAGCGGTGGCGGGGATCGTGGTCGAGATGGTCTGGGTCGAGGCCCCCAAGTGGGTCGCCGTGATCGTCTACCTGACCGTGGGCTGGATCGGCGCCCTCGGGTTCCCCGCGATCGTCGTCAAAGCGGGCCTCGGTGCCGGGGTGCTGATCGCGGTCGGCGGGATCCTCTACACCGCAGGGGCGATCATCTACGCGCGCCAGCGACCGGACCCGAACCCCGCCGTGTTCGGCTATCACGAGGTGTTCCACGCCCTGGTGATCGCCGCCGCCGCGGCTCACTTCGCCGCGGTCGCGATCTACGCGCTGCCGGCCGCCTGAGCCCCCGGCTCGCCGTTGTCGACTTACGACGGAACCGCCGTCGCAAGTCGACGAGCGTTGAGGTCAGCGGTGGTCGACGAGCGTTGGGGTCAGCGGTGCGTGACGCCCGTCTGGGCGAACGCCGCGAGCCGTGGCCCGGAGACGACCAGGTCGCCGAGCGCCTCGTCGATCGCGTCGAGGACGTCGTCGGAGAGCTCGACCCCGGAGGCCGCCGCGTTGGCCTCGACCTGCGCGGGCCGCGATGCGCCGGTGATCGCCGAGGCGATGTTGGGCTCGCGCAGGACCCAGGCGAGCGCCATCTCGACCATGCCGAGGCCGGCGCCGTCGGCGATCGGGATCAGTCGCTGGACCGCCTCGAGCACCTCGTCATCCATGTAGCGGGAGATCGAGACGCTCATCTCGTCGCTCGCCGCCCGTGAGTCCGACGGCGGGGGGTCGCCGGGCGCGTACTTGCCCGCCAGCACCCCCTGGGCCAGCGGCGACCAGACGATCTGCGAGATCCCGTGGTCGGCGCAGAACGGGATCAGCTCGGCTTCGGGGGCGCGCCAGATCATGTTGTACTGCGGCTGGGACGAGACCCACTTGGCCGCCCCGGCGACCTCGAGCCCGGCCTCGATCTGCTCGTTCGTCCACTCCGAGAACCCGATCTCGCGGACCTTGCCGGCCTCGCGCACCTCGGTCAGGGCCTCCATCGTCTCCTCGATCGGTGTGCCGGGGTCCGGGCGGTGGCACTGGTAGAGGTCGACATAGTCGGTCCTGAGGCGCTCGAGCGACGCGTCGAGTTGCTTGTGGATCTGCTCCCGCGACAGGCCGTGGTCGGTCTCGGACATCGGAAAGAAGACCTTGGTCGCGAGCACGTAGGAGTCGCGCGGATAGGCCGAGAGCGTCTCGCCCCAGGCCGTCTCGGCCGCCCCGACGCCGTAGATGTTCGAGGTGTCGAAGAAGTTGATCCCGGCCTCGATCGCGGCGCGGGTGCACGACTCCGTGTGCTCGCGTTCGACCCCGGCTCCGTAGGTCAGCCAGGAGCCGAGCGAGATCTCCGAGACCTCGATCTCGGAGTCGCCGAGCGGTCGGTAGCGCACGCCGCGACTCTAGCGCCGGGCCGCGGCAGGCGTCCGCGCGGCCGCTAGCTCGCGGCCGCGGCGGCGTGGGAGTCCTGCGCCGAGGCGATCAGGACCCGCACCTCGTCCTCCCGGCCCTCGCGGATCAGCTCGACCGGATCGGGGTCGCCGTTGACGAT
>JBOGZB010000021.1:0-25972 GCA_050697175.1 Solirubrobacterales bacterium
CCGGTGTTCCACGACGACCAGCACGGAACCGCGGTCGTCACCATGGCCGCCCTCTTCAACTCCCTGAAGATCGTCGACAAGCGGCTCGAGGACCTGCGGGTGTTGGTGGTGGGGCTCGGCGCGGCCGGCGTCGCGGTCACCAAGATGATGCTCGCGTCGGGGGTCAGCCATGTGATCGGGTGCGATCGCCACGGCGCGCTGTCCACCGAGCGCGACGACTACGTGTCGGGCGAGATGAGCGAGATCAAGCGCTGGTACGCCGAGAGCTCCAACCCCGACCGGCTCGCGGGCAGCCCGGCCGAGGTGATCGAGGGATGCGACCTGTTCATCGGCGTGTCGGGGGCCGGGATCATCCCGCCGGAGGCGCTCGGCAAGATGGCCGATGACGCGATCGTGTTCGCGATGGCGAACCCGAACCCCGAGGTGATGCCCGAGGACGCCGATCCCCACGTTCGAATCATGGCCACCGGCCGTTCGGACTACCCGAACCAGATCAACAACGTGCTCTGCTTCCCGGGCATCTTCCGGGGCGCCCTGGACGCCGGCGCCCCGCGGATAACCGAGGAGATGAAGCTCGCCGCCGCACACGGGATCGCCGAGGTGGTCGGCGACGAGGACCTGAGCGAGGACTACATCATTCCGAGCGTCTTCGACCGCGACGTCGCACCGGCTGTGGCGAAGGCCGTCGTCGACGAGGCGCGCCGTGACGGGATCGCTCGGGTCTCCGAGGAGACCGGAACCTTCGCGACGCTCGAATGAGGCGCTGTCGACTGATCCGAAGGGCGACCGACGCGCGGATGGGCTCAGGGCCCGGGATCGGAGGACGATGCGCGTCCTGGTGACCGGCGCGACCGGGTTCCTCGGCTCGCGCCTGTGCGACGGCCTTCTCGCCCGGGGGGACGAGGTCGTGGGCCTGACCCGTGACCCCGACCGAGCCCGCCAGACCAATCCGACCGTGACCTGGCACCCGTGGCGCGCCGCCATCGAGCGCCCGCCCGCCGAGGCGCTCGAGGGCATCGACGGAGTGGTGAACCTGATCGGAGAGCCGATCGATCAGCGCTGGACCGACGAGGCGAAGGCCCGGATCTTGGAGAGCCGCGAGCGGGCGACCAAGAACCTCGTGGACGCCCTGAGCGCCACCGACCCGAGGCCGCGAGTGATGGTCAGCCAGTCGGGTGTCGGCTTCTACGGCGATCGCGGCGACGCGCTCGTCGACGAGTCGGCGCCCGCCGGCGACTCGTTCGACGCTCGGGTCTGCGTCGTCTGGGAGGCCGCGGCGCGGGCGGCCGAGGATCTCGGCGTGCGCGTCACGATCACCCGTACGGGGCTGGTCCTGGACCCGGGCAGCGGGCTCCTTCACCAGCTGCTTCTGCCCTTCAAGCTCGGACTGGGCGGGCCGATCGCCGGGGGCGACCAGTACATGCCGTGGATCCACGTCGACGACGAGATCCGGATCATCATCTGGGCGCTCGACACCGACGGCGCCTCGGGCATCTACAACGCCGCGGCTCCCAACCCGGTGACCAACCGCGAGTTCTCCAAAGCGCTGGGCCGGACCCTGGGGCGCCCGTCGATCCTGCCGCTGCCCAAGCTGGCCCTGCGCGCGAGGTTCGGGGTCGAGCTCGGCGAGGTGCTGGTCGGCGGCCAGCGCGCGATGCCCCGCCGGGCGCTCGACGCCGGCTTCGAGTTCGCCCATCCCGAGCTCGAGCCGGCGCTGCAAGATCTGCTGAAGGACTGAGCGCGGGCCCCCGCCTCGTCCTAGGACCCCTTCAGAGAGGTCGAGAACACGGGTCGGCCCGCCCGGACCCGGTAGCCCGCGAGCCGGTTGAGGGTCGTGTCGCCGACCTCGTCGACCGAGTACCTCCCGAGGATCGAGCGGCGATCGCGGGTGTCGAAGAAGGCGCTCACGACGGCGTCGCGATCGTCACCGGCGCTCCCGGCCCGACGAATCGAGTCGAGGACCACGGCCATCGCCTCGTAGCCATACGCGGCATAGCGCCCGGGCGGGCGCCGGTACCGTTTCCTGAACGCCCGGACGAACCTCTGACCCGCCGCCGAGAGCTGTGCGGGGTCCTGCGCGGCGGAGGTCAGCAGGACTCCCCGCGGCGCGGAGCCGCCGACCGGGGCGCTCGGGCACGCGGCAGGCCCGCTGGGTACCCCGCGGAGAAGCGGCGACCCGAACATCGCGTCGGACGCGATCACGGTGCGGCTGGGGCATGGAACGAGCTCCCTCCTCACCACCGAAGGGACCCCGCCGGCAGTGCCGCCGTAATAGAGGAGATCGGACCGGCTGACGACCGCGCGCGCAGAGCGCGGAACGGCCGCCCTGAACGATTCGACCATCGTGTCGCCGAACGTCGAGCCGTCCGAAACGGCGGCGACCCGCCGCGCCCCGAGTCGCCTCGCCCATCCCGCCGCCGCCTCGGCCTGGACCTCGTCGCTCGGGATCACCCTGCCGAAGGTCCGCTCGCCGGTCGGCTGCGTGTCGCTCGGGATCTGGTCACCCGCGCCGAGGTACGGCTGCACCAGGTCGACCGCGGAGCTCGCGGGCGACACCTGGAGCATCCGCGCCTCGTTCGTCACCGGGAGCGAGGACCGCGTCGCGCCGGACTGGAAGTCGCCGATGTAGGCGATCGCGGTCGAGTCCTGCGCCGCCCGGCGGGCGTTGGCGGCGGCGCGCGCACCACTCCACCGGGCGGCTCGCCCGCGTCCGCCGGTGTCGTCGAGGTAGGTCGCCCGGACGGCGAGCTCGCCGACCCGGCCCCGCGCCTGAGCGAGCGCCAACCTCGCGCCGTCCATGGCGTCGCGGCCGTCGCCGGCCCCGGCCCCGCGCAGCGGCATGCTCACGTAGACGGTCACGTGCTCGCCCGCCTGGATCCCGGCGCCCGTCGATGCGCAGCCCGAGATCGTCGCGATCAGGGCCGCGAAGATGGCCGCCGCGAGGCCGACGCGGAGGGTGCTCGCCGTTGGGCCTAGCCGAAGAACGGCGCGGCGACCTCGTAGTCCTCGGGTGGGACGGTCCGAAGGCTCTCCACCGCCTCGCTGAGCGCCACCAGCTCGATGCGCGTCCCGCGCAGCGCCGGCATGGTTCCCCAGCGGCCCTCGTGGGCCGCGTCGATTGCCGCGACCCCCAGCCGAGTCGCCAGGACGCGGTCGAAGGCGGTCGGGGTCCCGCCGCGCTGGATGTGGCCGAGCACCACGGCGCGCGTCTCGAAGCCGGTCCGGTCCTCGATCTCGCGCTCGAGCCGATGCCCGATGCCCCCGAGCCGCTGGTGGCCGAACTCGTCGATCTCGGAGCCCGCGAGCTCCATGGTGCCCGCGGCAGGGAGAGCTCCCTCGGCGACGACCACGATCGAGAAGTTGCGGCCCCTCGCATGGCGCCGCGAGATCAGCCCGCAGACCTGGTCGATGTCGAAGGGCCGCTCGGGAATCAGGATCACGTCGCCGCCGCCGGCGAGCCCGGAGTGAAGAGCGATCCACCCGGCGTGGCGGCCCATCACCTCGACGACCATCACCCGGTGATGCGACTCGGCGGTCGTGTGGAGCCGGTCGATCGCCTCGGTGGCGACCTGGAGGGCGGTGTCGAAGCCGAAGGTGACATCGGTGGCGGCGAGGTCGTTGTCGATCGTCTTCGGGACCCCGAGAACCGCGAGGCCGTGGTCGGCGTGAAGCTTGGCGGCAGCGCCCAGGGTGTCCTCGCCTCCGATCGCGATCAGCCCGTCGAGGTTGAGGCGGGACATCGTCTTGAGCACTCGCTCGGGGCCGTCGTCGTCCTTGAGCGGGTTGGTCCGCGAGGTGCCGAGAATGGTCCCTCCCCGGGGCAGGATGCCGCGGGTCGACTCGATCGTCAGCTCGTCGTGCATCCCCTCGAGGGGGCCCCGCCAGCCATCGCGGAAGCCGATCATCCGGTGGCCATGGAAGTCGATCCCCTTTCGGACGATCGCGCGGATCGCGGCGTTCAGGCCGGGGCAGTCACCGCCACCTGTGAGCACGCCGATCCGCACCGGTCGCAAGATACCCCTCCGTCGCGCCGAGCCGGCCGGGGCGCCGCTCAACCCGCGGCGAGAGTCTCGAAGCGCGAGCGGAAGAAGTCCACCGCAGCGCTCTCGGCGTCGTCGGCGGCGAGCAGGTCGGCGTAGTCGAGCTCGGCGCCGGTGAACCCGGTCGCGTCCCAAAGCTCGCCCTCGACCTCGGCCGTCCACGGCCCGACGTAGAGGTAGGGCTTCGCGTGAAGCTCGTCGCCGGGGGAGGCCCCGAAGTTGGCTCGCATCCCCGCGTCCTCGGCCCCCGCCTCGAACGCGAGGTCGAAGTGCTCGGGCCAGAGGTTGGTGTCCGACGCGGCTGCGTCCTCGGGGAGCGACGACTCAAACCCGGCGAGCGCCCGCCTCGCGAGATCGTAGAAGTCGGCGAGGACCGCGGCCGCAGCGGGGTCGATGCCCAGCGGCGCGTCGTCGGTGGGAAGCCCGTCGGGGAGCAGCTTCGGCCCGAGCAGCACGCCGGCGTCGGCCAGGCTGGTGAGCGGGGCGCGTGTGACATCGCCGCCCCGCGCGAGCACCAGGTCGACCCCCTCGACCCGGACCTGTAGGCGATCACCCTCGAACTCGAACTCCGGGGTCCCGAAGCCGCCGGACGTGGGGCGCAGGGCGATCTCGTTGTGAGGCTTTCGAGCCGGGGCCACGATCTCCTCGGCGACGCGGTGCAGGGCCTCGCGAGTCGCGACGAACGAGTCCGGGAGCTTCTCCACGCTACCTACGGACGGATGCGCTCGATCAGCGGCTGCGACGCGCGCAGGCAGACGCCGATCAGCAGGATCGCGAGGAAGATCAGCGATCCGACGGCGCCGCCGAGCCCGAAGGCGTAGGCGACGAGCATCGCGCTGAGGCCGACCACGGTGAAGACCAGGAGCTGCACGAGCCGAAATCTACTCGACCTGTCGACCGGCTTCCTCGATCGCTCGCCGGGCCGCGCCGACCAGCTCGCCCGCGGCGGCGGCCGCGCCGGTCGGACCGGAGGCCTCGGAGACGGCGCGCACCAGCCTGGTCCCGATGATCACTCCGTCGGCGATCAGGCCGACCGCCGCCGCCTGATCGGGCGTGCTGATGCCGAACCCGACCGCGGCCGGAACCGATGCCTCGGCGCGCACCGCCCTGACGAGCTGCCCGAGCCCTTCGGGGAGGCCGTCACGCTCGCCGGTGACCCGCGTGTCCGAGACCACGTAGACGAAGCCCGACGCCTGCCGGCAGATCGCCCGCCGTCGCTCCTCGGGGGTGGTCGGCGCAATCAACGGGATGAGCGGAATTCCCGCCGCGCCGAGCGCCTCACCGATCGCGCCCGCCTCGTCGACCGGAAGGTCGGGGACGATCGCGCCCGCGGCGCCCGCTCCGCTCAACAGGCGCGCGAATTCCTCGGCCCCGCGGGCGACGACCATGTTCGCGTAGACCATCGGCACCACGGGAACCTCCGCCGAGATCCGCTTGCAGACCTCGAGCGCGGCGTCCAGGCTCGTCCCGCCTCGAAGCGCCGCGGTCGCTGCGGCGTGGATCGTCGGCCCGTCGGCCAGCGGGTCCGAGAAGGGGATCCCGAGCTCGACCAGGTCGGCGCCCGCGCTCACGTATGCCTCGGCGACCCCGATCGACGTCTCCAGGTCCGGAAAGCCGGCCATCAGGTATGGCATCAGCGCCGATCGGCCCTCGTCGCGCGCAGCCGCGAAGGCGGCGGCGATCCGGTCGGCGCCCGTCGCCGCCGTCTGAATCATCAGGCGTCGTCCAGCTCTTCCAGACCGGCGAGCGCCTCGGTGAGGTCCTTGTCGCCCCTGCCGCTCAGGCAGACGACGTCGTAGCCGTCGCGCGGGATCGCCGGGGCAGCGAGAAGCCAGGCGATCGCGTGCGACGGCTCGAGCGCGGGCAGGATCCCCTCGAGCTCGGCGAGCTCTCGGAAGGCACGAAGAGCGTCGGCATCGGTGACCGCCTCGTATCGTGCCCTGCCGCTGTCGCGGAGCTGGGCGTGCTCGGGCCCGACCCCGGGGTAGTCGAGGCCGGCCGACACCGAGTGGGCCTCGAGGATCTGTCCCTCGTCGTCGGCCAGCACCGAGGAGAGCGTTCCGTGCAGGATCCCCGGGCGGCCCGCGGAGAGCGACGCTCCGTGGCGCCTCTCGAGGCCCTCCCCGGCCGCCTCGACGCCGATCAGCTCCACCTCGGCGTCGTCGATGAACGGGTAGAAGGCCCCGATCGCGTTCGACCCGCCGCCGACGCAGGCGATCACCCGGTCGGGCAGGGCACCCTCGGCGGCGAGCGCCTGCTCACGCGCCTCGTCGCCGATCACCCGTTGGAGGTCGCGCACCAGCGCCGGATACGGGGCCGGCCCGACCGCGGAGCCGATGATGTAGTGGGTGTCGCGCACGTTGGTGACCCAGTCGCGGATCGCCGCGCTGACCGCCTCCTTGAGGGTCATCGCCCCCGCGTCGACGGGCGCCAGCTCGGCTCCGAGCAGGCGCATCCGCTCCACGTTCGGTGCCTGGCGGCGCATGTCCTCGACCCCCATGTAGACCACGCACTCGAGTCCGAGGAGGGCGCAGGCGGTCGCCGCCGCCACGCCGTGCTGGCCGGCGCCGGTATCGGCGATCACCCGGTCCTTCCCCATCCGCTTGGCGAGCAGCGCCTGGCCCACCGCGTTGTTGATCTTGTGGGCGCCGGTATGAGCCAGGTCCTCGCGCTTCAGATAGACGCGACGCCCGACCCGTGCGCCGAGCCGCTCCGCCCTGTAGAGGGGGGTGGGCCGCCCGACGTAGTCTCGAAGCAGGGCGTCGAGCTCGCCCCGAAACCCGGGGTCGCTCCGGGCGCTCGCCCACGCCGCCGAGAGCTCGTCGAGGGCCGGGATCAGGACCTCGGGGACGTAGCGGCCGCCGTAAGGCCCGAACCGCCCCTCGACGGCATCCTCGCGCCCGGAGACGGTCATCGTCCCGGCTCGAGCTCGGCGCCGGCGGTAAGCCCGGCGCCCGCGGGCGGGTTCGCGGCCTGGGCGCGGGCGAAGAACTCGGCCATCAACGCGTGGTCCTTGACGCCGGGGCGAGCCTCGACCCCACTCGCCACGTCGACCGCGAATGGCTCCGCCATCGCCGCGGCCTCGGCGACGTTGTCGGGCCTAAGGCCTCCGGCGAGGATCAGCGGGACGGTGGAGCGACGCCCGGAGAGGAGCTCCCAGTCGAAGCTCTCGCCCGTTCCGCCCGCCTGGCCGGGGCGATGCGCGTCGAGCAGATGGAAGTCCGTCCGGTACGCCTCGGCCCTCCGGACGTCAGCGGCGCTTCGCACCCGAAGGGCCTTGATCACCTTGCAGCCGGTTCGCCGGGCGGCCTCCCGGCAGAACGCCGGGCCCTCGTCTCCGTGCAGCTGGACCATGCTGAGGAACTCGTTCTCGGCGGCGGACGCAAGCTCGTCGAGCGTGGGATCGACGAACACCCCGACCAGCTCGATCCTGCGGCGCAGCTCGGCGGCGATCTCCGCCGCCGCCTCACCACTCACGTGGCGAGGGCTCTCGCGATGGTGGTTGAGGCCGATCGCCCATGCGCCAAGCCGCACGGCCTCGCGCGCATCGTCGAGATTCGTGACGCCGCAGAACTTCACCCTCATCGTCCAGAGGTTACGGCGCCGAGTGTGATGCGAGAGCCTGGGCGGCCCGGCCGCAGGGCCGGGAGCCGCCGGCTAGGGCTTGGCGGACTGCGCTGTCGCGGGCTGCTTGCCCAGCGTGACGGCCACGGTGCGCTTCTGGCCCGCGTGCAGGAGGGTGACCTGGGCTTGATCGCCGGCCTTCATGTCGCTGATCGTCGACGCGAGCTCGTCCATTCCAGTGACCGGCTTGCCGTCGATCGCCGTGATCACGTCACCCCCGGCGCGAAGCTGCTGGCCGCCGATCGACGCGGTCGCGTCGCCGCCCTTGATCCCCGCCTTGGCGGCGGGGCCGCCGGGCACCACCGTCTCGACCAGAGCGCCCTGCTGGACGCCGAGGTTGAGGACGTTGGCGAGCTGGGGCGTGACGCTCGTGCCACTGATTCCGAGGAAGGCGTGTTCGACCTTGCCGGTGGAGAGAAGCTGGTTGGCGACCTGGCGAACCGTGTTGATCGGGACCGCGAACCCGATGCCGACGTTGCCGCCGCCGTTCGGGGATTCGATCTGGGAGTTGATCCCGATCACCCGGCCGTTGCCGTCGAGCAGCGGGCCGCCGGAGTTGCCGGGGTTGATCGCCGCATCGGTCTGGATCACGTTGTCGATCGTGAACCCGTTCGGCGATTTGATCTGGCGCTGGAGCGCCGAGACGATCCCCGAGGTCGCCGTTCGGTCAAGTCCGAACGGGTTGCCGATCGCGACCACCGGATCGCCGACGCTGACGGCCGAGGAGTCGCCGAGCTGGAGAGGATGAAGCTGATCGCTGGGGGCGTTGACCTTGAGCAGCGCGACGTCGGTGGACGGATCCTTGCCGACCACCTGGGCGCTGACCGGCTGGGAGGTGTCGGTGTTGCCGAGCGTCACCTCGATCTTCTGCGCCCCGTCGACGACGTGGGCGTTGGTGAGGATGTGGCCCTGCTGGTCGATCACGAAACCGGAGCCGGTGGCGGTGCCCCCGCTGCTGCCTCCGAACGGGTTGAACGCCGAGGTCTTCGGGGCGGTCTGAGCCTGGATGAAGGCGACGCCGGGCGAGTCGGTCTTGTAGATCTGGTTGATGGTCGAGCCCTTGCCGGCACTCTGCTGCGCGGCGGGCTCAGGAAGCGGGGTCACCGCGAGTGGACTGCTCTGCCCGGCGCTGTCGCTCGACGCGATCCAGCCGGCGGCGATCGCGATCCATCCGAAGATCCCGACCACGAGGCCGCCGATCACTGCGGTTCCGAATGGAGTCCGAGCTGCTCGCTTCACCGCGCTCACAGCCGCAGGATCGAGGAGCTCGCTTAACGGCGCCTAATGAGACCCTTTACGCGCGCTAAGAATGCCCGTCGGAGGCGGTTTCGCCGCCCTCAGGTGCCCGCTCGAGGAAATGCTCGCGGGTCGCCTCCTCGTCGAGGGTCAGCTCCCGGACCGTCGCCTCGGGGTCGTCGGCCCTCATCAGGGTCTCCCCCATCAGCACCGCGTCGACTCCGATCCGCTCGAGCTCGTCCAGCTGCTCGCGACTCGCGTATCCGGACTCCGAGACGACCGTCTTTCCGGCCGGGACGTCAGTTAACAGCTCGACCGTCGTTTCCACGTCGACCGTGAAGTCGCCCAGGTTTCGATTGTTGATGCCGATCACCTCGGCGCCCACCGCGAGGGCGCGTTCGAGGTCGGACTCGTCGTGGACCTCGATCAGGCAGTCGAGGTCCAATTCCTGGGCCTCGTCGTAGAGCGCCTCGAGCTGATCGTCGTCGACCCCGGCGACGATCAACAGCACGGCATCGGCTCCGTTCGCCGCCGCCTCGTAGAGCTGGTACGGGTCGACGATGAAGTCCTTGCGAAGGATCGGCAGATCCGAGGCCTCGCGCGCCGCCCGCAGATCGTCGAGCGAGCCCTCGAAGTGGCGTTCTTCGGTGAGGATCGACAGCGCCGCGGCGCCACCGCGCTCATACCCGGTGACCAGGTCGGCCACCCCCGCTCCGGGCTTGATCTCCCCGACGCTCGGCGAGCGCCGCTTGAACTCCGCGATCAGGGAGAGGCCGGGACGCACCAGGGCCTCGCTGAACGGGCGGGCGCCCTCACGCGCGCCCACCCTTGCGCTGAGGGTCTCCAGCGGGACACCGTCCTGGCGACGGCGCGAGTCCTCCTGGGCCCCGGCGACCAGCTCCTCGAGCCAGCTCATTGCCGAGACAGGCTAGATGATCGCTTCGGCGAGATCGCTACCTGGCGCGTCAAGCCGTGGAGCCGGAGGCGAGTCCGCCGGTCAGGTCGACCAAACGTGCCAGCACGTCTCGTGCGGCGCCCGAGTCGATCGCCTCGCGGGCCATCTCGATCGCGCCCAGGAGGTCATCGGTGCCCCCGCCGACCAGGATCGCCGCCGCCGCGTTCAGCACGACAACTTCGCGGGCCGGCCCCTCCTCGCCCGCCAGGACCGCGGTCACCGTCGCTGCGTTCTCGGCGGGCGAGCCACCGGCGATCTGGTTGACGTCGGTGAGCGCTACCCCGATCTCGTCGGGCCGCAAGAACCACTCCCGGGTGCCGCCGTCCTCGACCTCGACGACCCGGGTCTCGGCCGTGGTGCTGATCTCGTCGATCCCGTCGGCGGAACGGACGACCATCGCGCGTTCGCAGCCGAGCCCGAGGAGCGCCTCCGCGATCACCTCCTGATAGGCGGGATCGGAGACGCCGAGGAGCTGTCGGGTGGCCCCGGCCGGGTTTGTCAACGGGCCGAGGAAGTTGAAGATCGTCCGCACCGCGAGCTCCTTTCGCACCGGCACGACGTGCTTCATGGCGGCGTGGTGGCGCGGCGCGAACATGAAGCCGAACCCGAGCTCGTCGATGCAGCGCGCCACCTGGTCGGGCCCGAGGTCGATGGTGACGCCGAGCGCCTCGAGCAGGTCGGCCGAGCCGCTGCGACTGGTGCTGGAGCGGTTGCCGTGCTTGGCGACCGAGCACCCCGCGCCGGCGGCCACCAGCGCCGCCGCGGTGGAGATGTTGAAGGTCGACGGCCCGCCGCCGGTGCCGGCCGTGTCCACCAGGTCGGGGCGCGACGGGTCCACCTCGGCGGCGAGTCCTCGCATCGTCCGGGCCAAGCCGACCAGCTCGGCGACGGTCTCCCCCTTGGTCCTCAGCGCGATCAGGAAGGCGCCGGTCTGGACTTCCCCGGCGCGCCCGCTCATGATCTCCTCGAGCACCGCCGAGGCGTGGTCGGCGGTCAGGTGGGTCCCGGAGCTGGCCGCGTCGATCGCGCGGGTCAGGACGTCGTTAGGCATCGAGGAAGTTTCGGAGCATGTCCTTGCCGTGCGGCGTGAGCACCGACTCGGGGTGAAACTGCACGCCCTCGGCGGGCAGGTCCCGGTGTCGGACCCCCATCACGACTCCACGGAACGAGGCGCTCAGCTCGAGGCAGGCCGGCAGCTCCGGATCGGCGACGAGGGAGTGGTATCTGCCAACCCGGAGGGGGCTCTCGAGGCCGCGGAGGACTCCCTCGCCGTCGTGCTCGACCTCGGCGTCCTTCCCGTGGATCGGCTCGCCGCGGATCGTCCTGCCCCCGAATGCCTCGACCAGCGCCTGGTGACCCAGGCAGACGCCGAGGGTCGGGATGCCGGCCTCGGAAAAGACCCGCGCGGCCTCGGTTGAGATGCCCGCGTCGGATGGTGTGCACGGCCCCGGCGAGATCACCAGCCGGTCCGGACGGCGCTCGACCAGCTCCGGGACGCCCGCTCGGTCATTTCGCACCACGTCGGGATCCGCCCCCAGCTCGCCCAGATACTGGACGAGGTTGTAGGTGAACGAGTCGTAGTTGTCGATCACGAGAACCCGCACCGCCGTCACCGCCAATCGGGCTGGCGGGCCGCGAGCTCCACGGCCGCGAACACCGCCCGGGCCTTGTTGACGCTCTCCTCGTACTCATAGTCCGGCTTTGCGTCAGCGACGGTTCCGCCGCCCGCCTGGACGTGGACGAGGCCATCCTTGACGACCACGGTTCGAATGTGGATCGCCGTGTCGAGATCGCCGGTGAATCCGAGGTAGCCGATCGCGCCTCCGTACGAGCCGCGCTTGTGAGGCTCGAGCTCGTCGATGATCTGCATCGCGCGAACCTTGGGAGCGCCTGAGAGGGTGCCCGCGGGCAGGACCGCGCGGAGCGCGTCCATGGCGCTCACCTCGGGCCGCAGCCGGCCCGAGACCTGGCTGACGATGTGAAGGACGTGCGAGTAGGCCTCGACGACCATCAGCTCGTCGACCTGCACGGACCCGTATTCGCAGACTCGACCCAGGTCGTTTCGACCCAGGTCGACGAGCATCACGTGCTCGGCCCGCTCCTTGGGGTCGCGGAGCAGCTCCTCGGCCTGGCGGCGATCGTCCTCCTCGCTGGCTCCCCGCGGATACGTCCCGGCGATCGGGCGGGTCTCGACCCGGCGCCCGGTCACCTTGACGAGCGGCTCGGGCGAGGCGCCCGCGAGCTGGAAATCGCCGAAGTCGAGGAAGTACATGTAGGGCGACGGGTTGACGGTCCTGAGGCCCCGGTAGATCGAGAACGCCTCGACCGGCGACTCGGCCGTAAAGCGCTGCGAGGGAACGACCTGGAAGGCATCGCCGGCGTGCACGTACTCGACTATTCGCCGCACGTTTGACTCGAACTCCTCCCGGGTCATGTTGGACTCGAACCGCGCCGATGGAGCGTCCGCTGCGCCCGCGCTCGTGCCGTCCGGCCCGCTGGTCGACGCGTGCGTCGGAACCGGCCCGCGGAGTCGCTCGCGCGCACGGGAGATCGTCTCCGCGGCGCGCGCGTATGCGGCGTCGACCTCGGTTCCGTCGTCCAGGAACGCATAGGCCATCAGCGTCAGCTCGTGGCGCATGTGATCGAAGATCACCAGCAGGTCGCTGATCATCAGCGCCATGTCCGGTAGCCCGATCGGATCGGGATTCGGCTCCCCGAGCGGCTCCACGGTTCGGACCAGGTCATAGCCGAAGAACCCGACCGCGCCGCCGGCGAACGGCGGCAGATTCTCGACCGGGGCCAGCCGGTGGACGCTCAGGTAGTCGCGGACGGCGGCGTAGGGATCCGGCGCCTCGAGGCGGCGCTCGGGCTCGCCCGATGGCCGGTCGCCCGGCCACTCGGCGAGCACCCCGTCCTCCCACCGCAGGACCGCGCGCGGACTGAAGCCGAGGAACGAGTAGCGGCCGAGGCGCCCTTGCTCGGCGGACTCGAGCAGGAAGCAGGGTCCGCCGTCGCGGAGCTTGAGAAAGGCCGAGACGGGGGTCTCGCAGTCGTCCACGAACGAGAGTCGAATCGGGATCGCATTGCCCTCGCCCGCCAGCTCGCGGGCGCGCCCGAGGCTCGGATCGAGGTTCAGGCTCGGTTCAGCCGCGACGGCCATTGAGCGTCTCCAGAGCCGCCGTCACCGAGACCCCCCGCGCGGCCAACAGCACCTGCAGGTGATAGATGAGATCGGCAGCCTCCTCCGCCACCCTCGCGTCCGACTCCGACGCCGCTGCCCGGGCCACTTCGTCGGCCTCCTCGCGCACCTTCTCGCCGACCCGCTCGGGGTCGTCGAGGAGCTCGACCGTGTACGAGCCCGGCGGCCGTGCCCGGCCGCGGTCAAGGATCGTGCGCTCCAGGGTCGCCGGCGCCTCGTGCACCGCGGGACCGGGCTGTTGCGCGGCCGTGGCGGCTTCGGGCTCGGCGTCGAGCAGCCGATGAAAACACGACCGCTCGCCCGTGTGGCATGCGGGCCCGGTCGGCTCGACCAGGACGACGAGCGCATCGCCGTCGCAATCGAAGCGGATCTGTCGCACGAGCTGCCGGTTCCCGGAGGTAGCGCCCTTGTGCCAGATCTCGTTCCTCGAGCGACTGTAGAAGTGGATCTCTCCCGTTTCCCGGGTGAGGCGCAGGGCTTCGTCGTTCATGTACGCGAGCGTCAGGACCTCGCCGGTCAGCCAATCCTGCATCACGCAGGGGACGAGCCCACGCTCGTCGAATCGGATCTGGTCGGCGGACGGCTCCGCGGAGACGTTCATCGGAACCAGTCTACGAGCGGGGTCGATATGGACGGCCGAAACCCTCGCGTCACCTCCCAGCCCTCGCGATCGCCGACTTTACTCGTGGCCAGCCCCAGACCTCGCGAATCGCCGACATCGCGCCCCGATCCCTCGCGATTAGCCCCCGATCCCCGTTCTTTGCTCACTTGTGGCGCCCATGGGCCCCACAACCCTTCAAAGAGCGGGCTGGGAGGGGGCGTGCGGCTGTTTCGCGGCGGGTGTGGCTGTTCGCGGCGGGTGTGGAGACCGGGCTGGTGAGAGAGGGGCTGTCGCTCGTTCGGGATGGGGGCGGGGAGACTTTGAAGGGTTGGGGGGTCTATGGCCGCCCCGAAGCGCGCAATGTCGGGGTTGGGGGGCCCGACGTCCGGGGTTGGAGGGCGCGCTTCGCTCGACGCACCCCCTACCCAGCCCTGCGCGGCTTCGCGGAGCCGCAGACGTCACGGCCCGGCCCCTGGGCGGCTCCGTGGAGCCGCAGACGTCACGGCCCGGTTCCCATCACCGGCCGTCGTGCCGGGTTCAGATGTCGAGCTCGACGTGGCCGACGGCGCCGGTCGAGGAGGGGATGTCGAGAATCAAGGGGCGGTCCTCGACGGCGGCGTTGTCGATCTTGAACAAGACCATGGCACCCTGGATCGGGCCATTCGCCGCGGTGGTCTCGGGCTCGGGGAGCTGGCTGTTCGGGGGGACCTTGCCTCCTAGGTCGAGCGCGTAAAGGCTCCGGCTCGGCAGGGGCTTGAACTCGGTGCCGACGGTGTCGGTGACGCGAAACGCGGTCGGGACGTTCTGGAGGGTCCCGGACGTGTTCTGGACCTGCATGAAGACGCCGAGGTAGTACTCGTTGCGCTTCGGCTCCGGCTGGCCGACGAGGTAGGCCTTGTCCTCACCGTCCTTGGGATTCAGGAAGCGGCTGATCTGGACGTTGTAGAGCAGGTCCCCGAGCTGCATCCCCTCTCCCTCGTCAACGTGGAGGGTGGCCGCGGGATTGCTCCCGCAGCCCGAGAGCGCCGCCCCGACGAGGAGCGCAGCGACAAGCGCCACAATGGCGCCAAGACGCGTTTTGGGGCCGGCGACGCGCACCATGGCGGCGAAAGTCTATGTCACCTCCGCACCCAGGCGTCAGGCAAGCGCCCTCGGGACGCGCCAGGCGTCAATGGAAGTCAGTCACGGTCAGCGACTTCCCCATGACTTCCCCACGGCGTCCCCATGCAGCCTGCGAAAGGAGGACCGCAGCATGACCCAGCCCAAACGGATCGAGCTGACCCTGGACGAGGCCCAGGAGTTCATCGCCTCGGTGCCCTGGCGCCCGATCCAGTCTCTGAAGGCGCGGCTTGAAGGCCGGGACCCCTGTAGGCCCGAGGACCCGATCCCCTGCGAGCACCAGCGCGAGCTGTTCCCCGGCCAGCCGATCGAGCGACCGCATTTCTACGTCATGAACGGCTGGAAGGAGGTCCCCGAGGACTTGTTTTGGGCCTTTGTCCGGTTCGTCAAGCGCGAGGGCCACCTCGGCAGCTACGCGGTGCCGTGGGCACCGGATCGACCGGTCACTAACTGGTACCTGACGCTCGGTGAATGGGTGTACTGGACGGTGGCTCCGAAGCAAATCTGCCGCACGAGAACGGCATGGCCTCGCCAGTACACGCCGCTACCCGAGCAGGAGTCCCTATTCCACGACGACGAGAGAGGAAGCACATGAGCAACGACCGTCCATCGAGCAAGGCCGAGGGCCTGGCCAAGATCGAGGCGATGCAACGAGACGCCGATCAGGTCGGCCGCGATCAGGCGGTCGAGCAAGAGGGCAGGAGGCAACTCGCCCTGCTTCGCGCCGAACTGCTCAAGCTCGGCGTCGTGGACCCGGACGAGTTCGCGGAGAAGGCCACGGGCAAGTGGTGGGACAGCCCGATCGGCGCCGAGTTGAGGGCCTGGGTGGTGATCGACGGCGTGACCTACGAGCGATGCAGGAACGGCGCGATCAGGGTCGAGCGCGAGGCTCAGGGTGGCCTCGAATGGACCTACCTGGACGCGGACGGCACGCCGATCACGCCTTGGGCGTGGGAGCCGCCGCCGATCTCCCAGCAGGCCAGCAACTAGCCGTCCGAGGTCTCGCGCAGACTTGTCGTAGTTCGGAGCAGCTCGATGTCAAAAACGGTCACGCACCACGTGACCACTAGGAGGACGAACGAGCTATGCCGGACGACCTACGGGACCGCCTCGCCAACGCAGAGACCACAATTCGACGGCTCCGCGAGGAACGCGGGCGACTCTCCAAGCTTGCGGCTGAGTCGAAGGCCGTAGCGACCGAGACCCAGAGCGACACCGCGATCGGCGCCGCCGTCTCCGCAAAGGAGGCCGTCGAGCAGGTCGATGCTCAGATCGCCTCGGAGTCGGAGCGCCAAGTCCTCGCCCTGCGAGAGCTTGCAGACCGGGAGAGCGGACGCTCAGGGTTCGCGTCGGTCGGTCTCGACGGATGGGCTGAGGCCAGCCGTCGATTGAACCCGGATCGCGGTGATCTCCGGTTCGAGGTCAGCGCTGCCGCGCTGCTGAACCCGACGCTCAAGCCGGTCAACGGGCAGTCCATCCCGTCACCCGCCGCGACGAGCGGGAGCGCTGCCGGTGTGGCTCCGAGCAATCGATGGATTTATCCAGCACTTGCCAGTTCGCCCTTCGGTTCCGGCGGCTCGGGTGACTTGAGCGCAACGGACTATCGGACCAAGCTCTCGACCACGGAGGCCACGCTCACCGGCTCGGTCGAGGTCGAGACGGCCAGCGACGATCAGAAATCTGTGATGGCGCCCGACATCGAGTTGGTCATTCCGCAGGCTTCCACCTTCGCGGTAATCGCCAAGAACCTGCCATCGGTCCTTTTCAACAGCCAGGATTCGCTCCGCGCTGCCCTGTCCAACGGCATCGGTCGCAGGCTCAGCGATGCTTACGACGACCACGTAATCGCTGCCATCGAGGGTGACAGCGCGTTGCCCAACGGAAGCACCGGGAGCGACCTGGTCGCCAAGATCAGGAACGCGATCGCGGACGCCCACGACCTCGGCTCGGAGCCGACGATCCTGGCGCTGACCCCGAGCGACGCTGCTGCTCTCGACCTCACCAAGGACGATGGTGGCTACACGTTCAGGGTGGATGCGCCCCGCGTCGAGGGTGCGGGTTCGACTGTCTGGTCCCTTCGAGTCCGAGAAGCCGCTGTGGCAGCGCCACTTCTCGTAGATGAGGCGCAGATCGGCCTCACGTACTACGGCTCCGCCGAGGTGATGATCGATCCCTTTTCGGGGCTGTCCCAGAATCTCGTAAGAGCCAGAGTCGAAGCCCTGTGCCGTTTTCATGTCAGGGACGCCTCGGTCGGGGCCTACCAGATCAGCTAGTCGCTAGTGCTTCTCACGAAGCTCGGCAGCGCACCTGTTCACGCTTGCCTGCCGGGGGAAACCCAGGCCAGCCCGAGGCGGACTTTCCTCCCCGCCTCGGGTGTGGCCCTGGGATCAGCCCAACGGGGGGGGTCGTTCGATCACCAAGCGATCGCGTGCAGCGCTCACTCCTCCGTCACTCCTCATACGAAAACCCGCATTCCACGCTCGTGTTTGGCCGTCTGAGGATTTTTTCTAGTGCCTGAGAAGCCCGAAATCGACGCTGCGAAGCATCTGCTGGCCCGGATGGAGGCGAACGCGGAGGCGAGTCAGGAGGCCATGGCGGCGGCGAACGCCGAGCCGACCGTGATGGGTTCCACCGGCCAGCCCAGAGCCAATCCGTTGTTCAACGTGGCCCGCGAGTGCGACGAGCTGGCCTTGCGGCTCTCCCAGGAGCTGCGCGAGCTGCGGAAGCTCCGCGAGGCGGACACGATTGGCCTCACGGGGTTCTGATGCGTAGGCACGAGCTGAGTCCAGCGCCGTCGCGTGAACGCTCGGAATGGTCCGAGCCTCCGGTCACCCCGCGCCCCTGCCGGTGCGAGCACCCGATCCCGGCCGCCGGGCGCTGCTACAAGTGCGGCTGGCCGCTGCTCGAGCACAAGCCCCGAGAGCGCGTGAAGGCCCGCTCGTGACCGACTACGTGCAGTTCACCGAGATGAAGGAGACCCTGGAGCTTCGCTCCGAGACCTTCGCAGACGACGACCTCAAGCTGGCGATCAGCGCGGCCTCCGGGTCGATCGACTCGATCTGCGGGCGGAGCTTCAACGTCCCCGATGAGGACGCCGACGACACCACGCGGCTGTTCGAGGCTCGCCGCGAGCGGTGGATCGAGATAGACGACTGCTCCGCGATCACGACCGTCGAGTCCGGCCAGACCACGTTCAGGACGTGGGCCGACACCGACTACGTGGCGGGGCCGCTGAACCACGAGGCCCTGAACGTCCCGATCACCGAGCTGAAGGTGGCCGGCTCGTTCTGCCTGGTCCCAGGACAGACGATCATCAAGGTGACGGGCAAGTTCGGCTGGCCCGAAATCCCGTCCGCGATCAAGCAGGCCACGATCCTCCTGGCGTCGAGGTACATGAAGCGGGCGAGGGAGGCACCCTTCGGGGTTGCCGGGATCGGCGCTGACGGGATGGCGGTCAGGATCGGCTACTCCGACCCGGACGTGAAGTCCCTGCTGGCGCCGTTCACCCGCCCCACCCGCCTCGCCTGACGACGCGCTGAGAGGCGTTCTCCCGCCCCGAGCGACGGGTCCAACCCATCCCACCATCCCCACCCGCGAACGCCCGGAGGCGCTGGCTGGCGGGGCCACTTCACGAGCGGAGACCGAACCCTTCCCTCCCAGAACTCCAAGGGGGGTCAGTGGGCAGGTTTCGCACCGTGAAGGTCGTCGGGTCCCGCCGCTGGCGCCGCTAGTGTGCGGCTTGCACATCGGGCTGTGGTGGCTCGTCGTCACTCATTCCGCATCGGCGTCCCTTGTCGGGGCGCCGTTTGCGTTCTGGGGTCATCCGAGATGGGGTTTAGGGTGCGCCGTGAATGGTGATCACACCCACACCACAGGCCCATGGCGACCTCGCCTCCTGACGCCGCCCAAAAGTCCACGCGTTCAGACAATGGGCGCCCGCAGGACTTCACGATGTCGGTGTCGGTCGAGCAGCCGATCCTCTCGCCCGAGTTCACCGAGGACTTCGAGCACAATCGCCGCCTCGGGTACGACTTCGAGCGCGACCAGCACCTGACCGTCACGACCCAGGTGGGCCACTTGCGGCGCCCGCAGGCCCACGGCTCTCGCCACCGCCGCGCTTCCGGCGCTCGGCCTGTTCGGGCACGCGGCTCACGTCGCTGCTCTCGGGCCACCCGCGCCGGTCCATCTGACGACCCTGACTTAGCCGGCCACTCGGGGAGGCGGTCGCGGTGAGCGCCGCTGTACCCCCCCCAACAACGGCGCAACGGCGCAACGGTCGGCGCACGATCGCCAGCGAGCCTCGTCTGCTCGACCGACTGGCCGCCGTCCTGCGCCAGATCGGACTCGTCGGTGAGGAGCGAGCAGCGCAGCTCCTGTACCTGGCGCTGACCTCCCGCGTGTTCACGAAGCCTGTGTCGGTCGCGGTCAAGGGACCGTCCTCGGGAGGCAAGAGCTACACCGTCGAGGCGGTCTTGAGGCTGTTCCCCGAGAGCGCGTTCTACGAGATGACCGCGATGTCCGAGCGGGCGCTGGCGTACGACGAGGAGCCGCTCGCTCACCGTCACCTGGTCATCTTCGAGGCGGCTGGCATCGAGGGGGATTTCGCCTCCTACCTCCTGCGGACCCTGCTGTCAGAGGGTCGGCTCGCCTATGTCACGGTGGAGAAGACGAAGGCGGGGATGCAGGCTCGACGGATCGAGCGTGAAGGACCGACTGGTCTCATCGTCACGACGACGCGCCATCGTCTGCACCCGGAGAACGAGACACGGCTGCTCTCAGTCCCGGTCAACGACTCCCCTGAGCAGACCCAGGCTGTGATGCTCGCGCTCGCTGAGGACGAGCCGGCTGAGGTTGACATCCGCGAGTGGATCGCCTTGCAGACGCTCATCGAGGACGACGCGCCCCATGACGTGAAGGTGCCGTTTTCGCGTGCGCTTGCCCAGCTCGTTCCTCCTGCGGCTACGAGGCTCCGGCGTGACTTCGGGGTGATCCTCGGCCTGATACGCGCCCATGCGCTGCTTCACCGGGCGACCCGCCCACGCGATGAAGCAGACCACACCGTCGCCACCATCGAGGACTACGCGATGGTCCGCGAACTGGTTGTGGATCTGGTCTCTGAGGGCGTCGGAAGGGCCGTGAGCGCCAAGACGCGGGAAACGGTTGAAGCGGTCGTGAAGCTTTCTCCGGGCCACCCTGAGGGGGTCCGCCTGGCGATCCTCGCCAGCAAGCTCGGGCTTGACAAGTCAACCGTCAGTCGCCGCGCATCGGTCGCGCGGGAGGGCGGCTACCTCGTCAACCTCGAGGATCGCCAGGGGCGACCGGCCCGCTATCGGCTCGGTGAACCGCTGCCCGAGGAGCTGGAGATTCTGCCCCAATCCGAGGTCCTGGCAGCGACCGTTGCACCGTTGCACGCTCAATCGGGGGGTAATACCCGCGCAGCGGCTCCCGGTGGTCCATCGTGGTGAACCGTTGTCGCTGCGGCTCCAGTTTCGAGGCCCGTGGCACCTGGCAGAAGCTCTGCTGGGATTGCTGGCGAGCGGACAAGGAGCAGGACCTCCGCGACGAGGGCTACGACGCGGGCTTCCGAGCCGGCTATCTCCGGGGGCGGCGAGAAGTTGCTCGACCTCATGACCACGCCGGTAACGGACATGGGCATCTGCCCAAGGCTCTGCTGGGGGACTTGATCGCACTCTGCCACCCCGATCGGCACCCGCCGGAGCGCGGCGGTCAGGCGAACCGCGTCACCGCGCTGCTTCTTGGGATGCGAGAGCGGGACGGGTCGTGAAGGCCCAGGCGATCGCCCCGGTTCCCAGGATCACGCTGACGATCGAGGAGTCGGCGGCGGCGATGGGCATGTCCGTGTCCCACTTCCGCCGCCACGTCCTCCCCGGCCTCAAGGTCGTCTACTCGGGGTCGTGCAGGGTCGTGGAGGTCACCGAGCTTCAGCGATGGGCGGCGAGCAACGCCACCCTCGCGGGGGCTGAGTAGGGTGGCCTCGGCCCGTGACCAGCGGAGTGGTCTTGCAGCTTCTCCCGGTCGCGGGCCTTCCTTCACATCGGTCCATAAACTCAGTAGTGCAAGACCACTCCAAAGGAGAAGCTGAGATGAGCACTACGGAGCGCAGTCCGGCCCTGGTCGGGATCGAGGTGCGGACGGATGCCAAGGGCCGCAAGGCGTATCGCCCCTCGGCCTACGACAAGCGGGCCAAGCGAAATCTGAAGGGGCCTTGGGCCTCGACCCTGGCCGAGGCCCGGTCATGGCGTGTGGATGCGATGCAGCGGTTCCAGGTGGGCACCCTGAGCGCCGACCAGGGGCTGACCGTCCGCGAGGCCGCCGAGCAGTTCATCGCTGGGATCAAGTCGGGCGCGATCCCCAACAGGTCCGGCAAGCGGTACAGGCCGTCTGTCGTCACGGGCTACGAGAGGGAGTTCCGCAACCGCGTCCTGCCAGCCCTCGGGGCCGCACGACTGAGAAGGCTGACCGCCGCTGACGTGCAGGTGTGGACCGACACGCTGGTCGCTGACGGCCTGGCACCCAACACGATCAGAAACGTGATCACGCCGCTCCAGGCGCTCTACGGCTGGGCGATCCCACGCGGCCTTGCCCACGTCAGCCCCTGCGCCAGCTTGCGGATGCCGAGCGGCGAGCAGAAGCGCGACCGGATTGCCACGGCCGCAGAGGCGGCGGTGCTGATCGCCGCCATTCCGGCCAGAGACCAGGCCGCGCTCGGACTCGCCGTCTACGCCGGTTTGCGGGTCGGGGAGCTGGTGGCGATCGAGTGGGAGGCGATCGACCTCGAGCTGAGGACGCTCCGCGTGGTGCGGGGCTGGGACGAGAACGCCAGGCAGTTCCTCGACGCCAAGACGAAGGCGGGCCAGAACCGCGTCGTGCCGATCGTGGACCCGCTGGCGACCTTGATCTCCGACCACGCCGTCCTCATGGACCACCCGACCGAGGGCCTGCTTTTCCCCGGCCAGGACGCCACCCGACCCCTCTCGACCGGGAGGCTGCGGAACCGGGCTAAGGACGCCTGGAAGGAGGCCGAGCTTCGGCCTCTCGGCTTCCACGAAGGTCGCCACACGTTCGCCTCGCTGATGATCGACGCCGGGATCAACGCGAAGGCGATCTCCACCTACATGGGCCACGCCAACATCTCGATCACCCTCGACCGCTACGGCCACCTGATGCCGGGCAACGAGGACGAGGCCAGAACGCGGCTCAACGCCTACCTGGCGCGGGAAGGAGGCTGATCCACTTCCCCATGCGCTTCCCCACGGCCCGCAAAAACCAGAGATGTGCAGGCAGTTCCCCGAGGGATCGGCGGTCTATGTCACCAGGACCCGGTCGCCGCCCGCCACCACGACGCGCTCGGGGGCGCGGCCCGACTCGATCAGCTCCTTGAGCCGGGACAGCGCGGTCCCCCACTGGCGACGGTAGTACCGCTCGGCGCCGAGCCGCTCGCGCAGCTTGTCGAGGTGGCCCTCGGGCTGAGTCCAGAAGCTCAGCACCAACTCGCAGCCCGCGCCCGCGGGCCCGTCCACGAGCTCCCAGCCCGTGGTGGTGGGCACTCGGTCGAGTCGGCCGCTCCGCCCCCGCTCGATCAGCCGGTGCGGCCCGGCGACCTCCACGATCTCGGTGTCCATCCACAGATGCCGTCTGGAGACCTGCATCCGCGCGGCGGCGCCCACCCCGCGGGACTCGAGGCGCTCGAGCCGGAACTGCGAGATGAAGTGGTCCGTGAAGGCCGGCCGGTTGGCGAGGTCGCAAAGGAAGTCGAAGACGCGCTCGCGCGGCGCGTCGATCGACCGCTTGACCGAGATCGGGCCCATCGGCAACCGATTCTATTGACGCCCGATGGACGCCAACCGTCCAAATTGCGAACGTTTTTGAGTCAGGAATGGCGCAGGGCGGTTTTCGACCTCGTTAAAATTGTCACCAGTTCTGAGGATCGGATCATCGTTTTTCGGGATGGACGCACTAGTAGACGGACAAGCTGACGTAAGCCAGACGGGCGAGTTCGCCGGTGTCGGATCGCTTGTCTGCGTGGGCTGCGGCTACTCGATCTCGCTGGCGGCCGGCGATGATCTCCCAACCTGCCCGGCGTGCGGCGAGTCGCGGTTTCGCCGCGCCTCGATGTTCGAGCCGTCGTCCGTCTCCGCAGACGCGGTCGCGGTCGCAACCTCACCGCCGAAATGGCTCGAGCAGGCGCGGGCCGAGCTCTCCTCGAGCGGGCACTACGTGGCCTTCGAGCAGGGCGGCGAGCCGGTCGTGATCGAGCTCGCAGACGGCTGGACCCGGATCGGACGAAGCGGATCGGCCGACATCTGCCTCGACGACGCGACGGTCTCGCGCCGTCACGCGCTGATCGTCCGAACCCCCGAGGGGGAGCTTCGCGCCCTGGACGACCGCAGCCTCAACGGTCTGTTCGTCAACGGCGAGCAGGTCGAATGGGGTCCACTCGCCGACGGTGACGAGTTGGAGATCGGCGCCTACCGGCTCTACGTACTGCAGCGTTAGGGTCGGCCCCCACGCCATCGGTGCGCGTCGCGCCAATCCCCTTCGGCGTGGATCGTCCATGGGAACCGCGCATCGGGGATCGGAAGGTTGAGGAACCCGCACAAGGGCTCCCAGCCGGCCCCGGCGCAGATGTCGACGGTGAGCAGGTCGCCGGGACGGGCGCGAAAGTGCCGGCGGACCCGCTCCTCGTAGTCGTCGTACGCCTGCGAGAGCCGCTCGCGATCGAAGCTGGAGCCGCCATAGAGCGCCTCGTTGATGGCACCTATGAAGGCCGCGAGAGGCTCGCCCGAGTGGTCGCGGAGATACGGCGTCGCCCAGCTCTCCCAAAGCTGGTCGCATGAGTCGAGCCACGATTGGCGGTCTCGGGTGGTGAGGATGAACTTGCTTCCGGGATAACCCGCGTCGAGGGCCTCGAAGCTCGCGCAGACCGGCGTGTCCGTGGCGACGTCGATCCGGTCGAGGAGGGGCAGCCGAAGGCGGTCACCGCCATCGGCCAGCAGGGTCATGATCCGTTCACGACTGGCGTCATCGGCCGGGAAGTGGAACGTCCTGTATCCGAGCATGTCGAGGGCGCCCGTCAGGCTCGTCGTTCCCGTCCGACTCAGCCCGATCCCGAATATCCTCCCGGTCCGCCCGAGGCCGGCTCGCCGCCGGGCCCGCGACCGCCGCACGGAGCGCGGCGTGAGCCGCCTGGCGACATCAGTTCGCGCCGGCATGGTGGCGGCTACTCCGTCGAGATGTTCGGGTCCGCCTGGACCTTGTGCGGCACGATGATCAGGAAGTTCTCGCGCGCGCCGGCCGCCAGGGCCCGGATCCGATCGGCCTCGGCCTCCTGATCGGTGATCCGAAGCTCGTCGGCGTAGTGTCCGAGCAGCTCGTCGAGGTCGAGCACGCCCTCGTCGTCGAGCTCGGTGAGCTCCACCTTGGCCCCCTCGCCGAGGCGCCGCTCGATCGCGTCGCGGTCGAGGTTCCACTCGGGATTGAGGCGCGCGTAGACGCGGCCGCCGGTCATCCCGGCGCAGGCCCATGGCCCGATGTCGCCGAGCACCACCGCGCGCCCGGCGGTCATGTACTCGAACGCGAACCCCTTCGCGTTCGCGCGGTCGACCATGCAGCCCCGGGAGTCGTCGAGCGGCTCGGCGGGCTCGCCGCCGAGCACGACGTCCGCCCCGGAGAGGCGGATGCAGAAACGCGAGTCGGCCGAGCCCTGCACGAACAGGCGGCCGCGCTGGGCTCCGTAGGCGAACGACTTGCCCACCGACCCATTGACCCTTCCGCCGTCGGCGCCGCGGCCCTTCATGATCGAGATCGCCCCGCCGAGCATCGCCTTGCCGACCCCATCCTGGGCGCCGCCCTCGACCCGGACCACCAGGCCCCAGGCGTTGAAAGCCCCGAAGCCCTGGCCGGCAACCGAGCCGCCGTTGAAGTTGAGCTCGGCCAGCACGTCGACCTGGTCGCCGTCCGGGGCTCCCTCGTAGATCCGAGCCCGCGAGATCGCCCCGGCGAGCTCGGTGCCCAGCACCCGGTCGTGGGCATCGGTGGGGCGCGGGTAGTGGTCGTGGACGACCTCGCCGGCGAGCACCTTCTCGGCCAGGCCCGCGATCCGGGTCGAGGCCTCCTTGGGCTCCATCCGGATCGGCCGTGCCCGCACCAGCCCGGCCTCGGCGCGGGCCTCCTCCTCGGCGACCGGCAGGTCGATCGGCTCGAGGTCGAGGAACTCCTCGAGCGGGGTGATCAGCTCGGCCAGGTCGAGGCTGTCGGCGTGCGAGCGCTGCTCGAGCAGGTCGTAGCGGCCGACCAGGTCCTGGGCGCGCTCGTAGCCGAGCTCGCCGACCACCCTCTTGACCTCCTCGCCCATCGCCTCGAAGAACCGAGCGCAGCTCTCGGCCGCCGAATCGACGCGTTGCGGGGTGAACTTCTTCAGGCCGTGCTCCTGCGCCTGCTCGAGCGTCTCGATCTGAGTCGCGATCCCGACGTGGCAGGTGTCCAGCTGGCAGCCGCGGCAGATCGTGCAGCCCAGCGAGACCATCGCGAGGGTTCCGAACGCGACGCGGTTGGCACCCATGCAGTGAAGCTTCACGATGTCGTGCGCGTGGCGGTAGCCGCCGTCGGCCCAGATCTCGACCCGGTTTCGGATCCCGGCCTCCATCAAGGCTCGGTGGACGGCCCGGGTCCCGATGTCCGACGGCAGGCCGACGTGGCGCAGCGCGTGCTGGCGCGCGGCGCCGGTGCCCCCCTCGAATCCCGACAGGGTGATGATGTCCGCGCCGGCCTTGGCGATCCCGAGGCCGATGGTGCCGACGTTCGGGACCACCGGCACCTTCACGCTCACACGCACGTCCGGGTTCACCGTCTTCAGCTCGTCGATCAGCTCGGCCAGGTCCTCGATCGAGTAGAGGTCGTGGTTGTTGGAGGGCGAGATCAGGTCGGTGCCCGGCGCCGCGTTACGCGCCGCGGCGACCTTCTCGGAGACCTTCTTGCCGGGCAGGTGGCCGCCCTCGCCGGGCTTGGCGCCCTGGCCGATCTTGATCTCGGCGAGGTAGGACGAGTTGAGCATCTCGGCCGAGACGCCGAAACGGCCCGAGGCGACCTGCTGGCCGCGCCATTTGCGGTAATGCCCGTACATGTCGCGGATCTCGCCGCCCTCGCCGTTGACGCAGAGTACGTTGATCGACTTGGCT
>JBOGZB010000022.1:0-17937 GCA_050697175.1 Solirubrobacterales bacterium
GGGCCGGCGTGCGGCCCCGAGTGTCGACTCCCGCCTCATCGTCGCTCGGTGGCTCCGGCTAGCCGCCGACCTTGGAGAGCGCGGACTTGCTGTCCGCGATCACCTGCTTGGGCAGGGTCCCGTAGCCGAGGCCGTCGGCGAACTGCTGGCCCGGGCCGAGCGCGTAGGTGATGAACTTCTTCAGCGCGTCGGCCTGGTCGGTGCTGGTCGGCACGATCACGTAGGTGAACGTGGAGTCCGGCCAGGCGTTCTTGGCCGAGGCCGGCGGATCGACGATCGACACGCCGCCCGGCGGCACCGACTTGGCGGTTGCGGCCGCCGCGTTGATCGCCGGGATCGTGGCCTTGGGGAAGTTCCCGGCCGCGTTCTGGAGCAGCGCATAGTTGAGGCTGTTCGAGGTCACGTACGCGATCGTCAGGTAGCCGATCGCGCCGTCCGTCTTGGAGAGAGCCGCCGCGACGCCGTCGCTGCCGTCACCACCGGTGCCGGCGGGGAACTTGACCTCGGTTCCGACCCCGACCTTGGACTTGAACTCGGGGCTGACCTGGGAGAGGTAGTCGGTGAACGCGTAGGTGTCGCCCGAGCCGTCGGTCCGGTACACGGGGGTGATCTTGGTCGACGGCAGGCTGACACCGGGGTTCAGCTTCGCGATCTCGGGATCGTTCCAGGCGGTCACCTTGCCGAGGAAGATGTCGGCGAGGACGGTCCCGGTGAGCTTCAGGTTGCTGGGCGCGCCGCTCAGGTTGTAGGCGGGCACGACCGCGCCCAGGGACCAGGGAACCTGGATGCATCCCTTGCACGCGGTCAGCTGGTCGGGCGTCATCGGTGCGTCCGAGGCGCCGAAGTCCACCGTGCGGGCGGTGATCTGCTCGATCCCGCCTCCGGACCCGATCGCCCCGTAGGTGACCGTGTCCCCGGTTCTCGAGGAGTAGTCGGACTGCCACTTGGACATCAGCGGCGCGACGAAGGTGCTCCCGGCGCCGGTGATCGGGCCGCCGGACGACGAGCTGGATCCGCTGCTGCTGCTCGAGCCGCATGCGGCGACGCCGACCACGAGCAGGGCACAGGCGCAGGCTGCAAGTACGGACTTGCGTGAAATCACTTGGACTTGGCTCCTTGGTATCGAGTTGTCGCGCGCAGCCTCCCAGCACCCCCGCTCGGTGCTGTTACCCCGGTGTGGCGGACTTGTGAAGAACCTGTGAAACGGGCACCGGACGCGGCCGGCGCCGCGAGCCCGCTAGCGCCGGGCGCTCGCCGCTTCGGCGTGGGAGGGCTCGGCCCGTTCGGCGGGCGCCCGGTCCACGGACGGCGCGCTCCTCTCGGAGGGCTCGGGCGCCCCCGTCCCATCGATCGGCTGCGGGTCGAACCTGTATCCGATCCCGAAGTGGGTGTGGATGTAGTCCCACCCGGGCGAGCGCCTCTGGAGCTTCGAGCGGAGCTTTCTGACGAACACGTCGACCGAGCGGTCGCCGTGGATCATCGCGTAGCCCCAGACACGCTGATAGATCTCGTGGCGCTCGAGGACCTTGCCGCCATGGTCGGCGAGGGCCTGGAGGAGCTCGAACTCGCGCCGGGTCAACTCGAGGCTCTCGCCCCCGACGTAGGCCTGGAAGCGATCCGGGCGAACCTCCAGCTCGCCGGCCACCAACGGCCCCGCGTCGTCGCGGGCGCCCCCCCGGCGGTGACGCCTGACGACCGCCTCGATCCGCGCCATCACCTCGTCGGGGTGGCAGGGCTTGGCGACCCAGTCGTCGGCTCCGAGACGAAGGCCCCTGACCCGCTGGGCCACCGTCGCGCCCTGGGTACAGACGACCACGCCGAGGTCCGGGAGCATCCCGCAGACCCGCTCCATGAAGTCCCAGCCGAGCGGGCCGAGCAGCTTGGGGTCGAGGACCAGGGCGTTGAGCTTCATCGCGACGAGCTCCTCGACCGGCACCGGCCCCGACAGCGTCCGGTGCTGGCAGCCCGCGCTCTCCAGCCGCTTGCAGAGAACGTGGACGAACCCGGAGTCGTCGTCGATGATCGCTACGCGCAGTGTTCCCGTGTTGGCGTTCATCTGGGTTGGCCGCGAGGTCGAGACCGGTCACGCCGGCCCCGCCTCGCTGTCCGAGCCGCCCCCATGGTAATCGGGTTGCGGTCGTCATCGGGGCTCCTTCACAGAACTTTTACAGGGCGGTTATCGGGATCTTCACCGGGCGGCGGGGATCGCGCGCGACACTGCCCGGGCAGCGAGAAGTCCTCTCTCGTGCGGCGCGCGACCTAACCTCTGCCCCAGGTCGCGCGCCTTCGTTCTTGAGGGCCGGACGGGCTAGAAGGTCGCCGGGCGGAGGCCGGTTGCGATCACCAGCAGGATCCCGACCCCGAGCGCAACGCGGTAGATCACGAAGCCCTCGTAGCTGTGCCGTCGCACCACCGCAAGCAGCGTGGCGATCGCGAGGTACCCCGAGACGGCGGCGGCGATCGTCCCGATGATCATCGGCCCGGCGACCCCCGGGGGGAGGCCCTCGGACGCCGCCTTCAAGCCCTTGAACACAACCGCTCCGGCGGTGATCGGAGCAAGCAGCAGGAACGAGAACCTAGCGGCCGAGTCTCGGTCGAGCCCCAGAAACCGCCCCGCCGAGATCGTGATCCCGGACCTCGAGACACCGGGGACCAGGGCCAGGATCTGGGCGAGGCCCACCCAGAGGCCCTGCTTGGGCGCGACCTGGTCGAGGGACTCACGTTCCGGGCGCCGGTCGGCGTAGCCGAGCACGAGGCCGAACACGATCAGCCCGATCGCGATCTGCCACGGCTGCCCCAGGTGGTCCTCGATGAAGCTCTGGCCGATCCCGCCGGCGATCACCGCCGGGATCGTGCCGATCACGATCGCCCACGCGACCCGCTGCTCGGAGCCCTGCACCGCTCGGTCGCTGATCGACCGCCACAGCGCCCTCAGCAGGTTCGCGATGTCGGTGCGAAAGTAGGCGAGGACGGCGACCAGGGTTCCCGCATGGAGCGCCACGTCGAACGTCTTGTTGAACGACTCGTTGTCCTGGAGGAAGTGGTAGTTCTGGAGCCAGGGCACCAGGATCAGGTGTCCGGACGAGGAGATCGGCAGAAACTCCGTGAGCCCCTGTACCACCCCCAGCAGCAGGGCCTCTAGGTTGGACATGAGGGCGGCATCGTAGTCCGTCGAGGCGAGCCGACGAGGCCGCTAGTAGAGTTGAACGCCCCGTGCGCCGCCTGTCCCGATCGCTGGCTTTTGCGACCGTAGCGCTGGGGGCGCTCCTTGCAGCGGCCTCACCGGCGCTCGCGGCCGACGGGGTCGGCCTCGGGGGCCGTACCGATGACAAGATCGTCACCTACTGGGGCTTCGGCCTGATGATCTTCTTCACCGTCCTGGTCACTGTCATGTCGCTGATCCAGGGGCGCCTCGAGAGCCGCAAGGAACGCGTCCGCCAAGAGCTCGAGCGCCTCCGGCCTCCGAGCAAGTAGCTCCCGGGCCCCGGATCGCCCCGACCCCAGCCCTCGACCACTCGGCTGGGGCATAGGATCCGGCTGTGGCGAAGGTCGGGTACGAGCGCGTCGGGGCGGCTGCGGTGCTGACGATCGAGCGGCCTGAGCGACGAAATGCGGTCGATCCTGAGACGGCGGACCTGCTGCTGGAGGGGTACCGCCGCTTCGAGGCCGACGACGAGGCCAGGGTGCTCGTGCTGGCGGGCGGAGACCCGGAGGCGTTCTGCGCCGGCGCTGATCTCAAGGCGATCGCCGACGCGGCGCCGAACCTGACATCCGAGGCGATCGACTCGGTGGCGAGCCGCCCCGAGGGCCCGATGGGCTTCAGTCGGCTGACTCCCTCGAAGCCGACGATCGCCGCGATCTCCGGCTGGTGCCTGGCCGGCGGGCTCGAGCTCGCCCTGTGGTGCGATCTGCGGATTGCCACCCAGACGGCCCGCCTCGGGTTCACCGAGCGGCGCTTCGGCGTTCCGCTGATCGACGGCGGGACGCAGCGGCTCCCGCTCGTGGTCGGGATGGGCCGGGCGCTCGAGATGATCCTCACCGGCCGGGTCGTCGAGGCCGACGAGGCACTGTCCTGGGGGCTGGTCAACGAGGTCGTCGCCGAGGGCGCCCACCTCGAGCGCACGCTCGAGGTGGCCGAGGGCCTGGCGGGATTCCCGCAGCAGACGATGCTCTCCGATCGCCGAGCGGCGCTCGAGGGATCCGGGCTGCCTCTCGTCGCCGGCCTCGAGCTCGAGGATCAGGTCGGCCGAGCCTCGATCGAGACCGGCACCCGCGGCGCCCAGCGCTTCGCGGCCGGAGAGGGTCGCGGCGCCGAGGGCGCCGGGGTCTAGGTCGTCAGGCGCCCGGCAGCCGGAACTCGGTCAGCAAGCGCTTCTCGGTCTCGCCCTCGATCCTCGCCACGACCTCGACGTGGTCGGAGAGCGGGGTACCGCGCAGCTTGGTCGCCAGCAGGTCATCGACCTGGAAGATGCCGGCCGAGTTGTTCATCTCGATCTCGATCCTCACCGCGCGATCCTCGCCCCCCTCGATCGAGACCCCGTCGATCGCCGCCGCCGAGAGCGAGTGGATCCCGACCCGGCCGGCGTCGACCGGCACGCGCGAGCGGCCCTGGGCCATGTCGAGCGCGTCCGCGACCCGCACCACGCCCGCCTCGAGCGTGTAGGGATCGCCCCGTCGCCGGTGGCCGATGATCGCGTGGAGCGTCTCCGAGACCACGACCGTGCGGTCGGGCTCGCGGTAGGCGTCGGCGAGCAGCTCCCTCAGCTTTCGCTCGGCGAGGAAGAGGCTGTAGGCCTCGTGGTCGGCCCGGTGAATCGACATGCCCACGTCGTGAAGCAGGGCTCCCCCCGCCACGACCACCTCGGCGTCGCGCCTGCCCATGCCGTGATCGGTGACCATCGCCGGATCGATCCCGGCCCGGGCGAGAAGGCGCAGCAGCCGCAGCGCGATGTTGAGCACGATCTGGACGTGGACCCAGGAATGGTCGGACATCCCGAGCCGCTCCGAGACGACCTGTGCCATGTGCCACCAGGTCCGGATCTCGGCATCGTCGTTGACCCCGGCCAGGAGCCCCTCCAGGCGCCGGTTGCCGCGGGTCGGCGCCCGGACGCGGGCATCGGCGATCGCCGCCTCGGGCCGGATTCCTCGCTCGCCCGGCCCCGTGGCGGTCTCGGCCCCGTCGGCGCTCACGTCCCAAGTCTCCCAGGTGGCCCAGCGACACCAGGTCGCCCGGCGAGTCCGACCTCGTGCTCGACTAGTCTCGGGATTCGTGGCTCCCGGGCCGGCGAAGGACCTTTGCCCTCGTACAGGGATCTCGATTCCCGAATGCTCGTGTCCGACGTGCCTCGAGGAGCAGCTGCGGCGCCACCAGGCGAATGCCTTCGAGCTCGAGGCCCCGCGCGCCGAATCGGACCGCGACGAGGCAGAGCCCGAGACTTCCTGACTCGGATCTCGGACGAGGCGTAATGTGAGGGAGCTTGCCCGGGCTTGTTTCGATCGAGCGTCTCGGCGAGGTCGCCCTCGTCACGTTGCGCCGCCCCGAGAAGCGAAATGCGCTCTCAGTTGAGCTGAGAGTCGAGCTGGCCGAGACGTTCCAGGGGCTCTCAGGGGACTCCGGGGTCGGATGCGTCGTCTTGACCGGGGCGGGCACCGCATTCTGCTCGGGGATGGACACGAGCCAGTTCGGCGGCGACCTCGAGCATCGAAGGCGCCTGGTGGAGACGAGCACCGTCGCGTTCGAGGCGGTCCGTGAGTGCCGGCGGCCGATCGTCGCTGCGGTCAACGGCCCGGCGATCGCCGGCGGATTCGCGCTCGCACTGCTTTGCGACCTTCGAGTCGGCTCGCTGTCAGCGGTGTTCGGCTATCCGGAGCTCCCCCGCGGGATCCCTCCCAGCTACGCCGCGGCGCGCGCCGTGCTGCCGGCCACCGTCGCCCAGGAGCTGTGCCTGACGGGTCGCCTGGTCAAGGCCGAGGAAGCCCAGCGGCTCGGGATCGTGCGGGAGATCGCCTCCGAGGACGTAGTGGCTCGCGGCATTCAGCTCGCCGAGGGGGTCGCCGGATTGCCGCGAGAGGCGGTGCTGGAGACGAAGCGCAGGACTCTGCTCGAGCGCCGCCACCTGTGGGGCTTTCTGTTCGAGGACGAGCGGCTCGTCTTCCGGCGCGCCCTGCTGGGCCCCGACGCGGAGTCCGAGCCCGACGCCGCGGCGGCTCAGCCCGCCGCGGCGCGAAGCAGGACCGGCCACACGTAGGTCTCCCACAGGGCAGTGCAGACGAGGACCGGGACCGCGATCGCGACCGTGACCACGGTGGCGGCGAGCAGGTCGTCCCACTCGCCCCGTCGGCTGGCCAGCGTCCAGGCGGCCAGCGGCAGGAACAGCGCGGTCAGCTCCGGGAGGGCATGCGGGAGCGCTGTCAGCACCAGCATCGCGGGCGAGATCCCGAGCTGGAAGGCGAGCGTCGCCCCGGTCGACCCGAGCGCGTACGCCTGAGTCGCGAGCGAGAAGCAGGTCACCGCGATCACCCACCCGAAAGCGATCGGCCTCGCCTTCTCGTGCACAAGGCGAGAGAAGCCCGTGCGGCGGTCGGCCGAGAGCGGCAGCGAGCTGCCCGCGATGAAGCCGGCCACGCACGCGAAGGCGTGGAGCGCGAGAACGAGCGAGTTGCGAAACAGGATCTGGAGGACGTCGGTTGCCTGAGGGGCCTCGGTGATCCCCGGGATCGCCATCGGCGTCAGGTCGGGAACGGCACGCGACGCGACCAGCCAGATCACCGCGAGGAGCCCGGCGGCGACCCCGGCCGCGACCGCGACCCAGGTCCCAAGGACCCGCCACGGGTCGTGGTTCCAGCGCAGAAGCGCTCCGCGCGTCTGTCGCACACCGTGCGAGAGCGCGTATTGGCTCAGGTCCATCGCCTAGACATCGGCAGCGAGCCCCGAAAGTAGAAGGCCCGGCCAGATGGCCGGGCCTTCCGCGCGTCGCCTCGGTTCAGGAGCCGCAGATCGGCCAGGGGCTCGACCCGGCTTGGCTGTAGAGCACCGCGGCCCGATAGTCCTGCTCGGCCGCGGGGGCTGCGGCGGGATCGCCGGAGCCGCCGACCGATGCCCAGGTGCCGTAATCGAACTGGTACTTGCCCCGGTAGGTGCCGTCAGGGGAGACGGCCGCGGGATTCCCACCCGACTCGCAGGCGGCGATCGAGTCGAGCGTCGCCGTCGAGACTCCGAGCGACTCCGGCGACGGGGTTCCGCCCTGCGGGGTGCCCGAGCTCTTCGCCTCTCGCGCCGCGGCGCGCTCGGCCCGTCGATGCGCCATCCGCACCGACTTGTCGAAGTGACGGGTCGGCTTGTCGAACAGGGCCAGCTCGGGCTGAGCCGCGTGGCGGGCACCTGCCTGCGCCTTGGCCGGCTGGGTCGCCTCGGAGCCTGCCGCCTGCGTGGCGACGCCGAGCGCCAACCCCGCGACGACCATCGCGATCATTCTTCGTTTCACGACGGACACGGATGAACCACCTCCAGTTGGATTCGAAGCCCGGCGCGATCACCGCATGGCCGCGCGCAGCCGCAAAGGCACGCGTCAGCGGCCTTCGCTGGTGCGCTCCGGTTTGCCGGGCGTCCGTCTCCCCTGGGCGGTCTTTGAAGAGCGCGCCGATCGGCGGCGCGCGCCCTAGGGGCAAGGCGCGGCAGAGTCTCAGCCGAACGTCCGTTTGTGTGTGATGCCCGTCACACATATCCCAAGCCAGAAAAGGGGCGCTGGCGCATAAATGCGTGGTTTACAGGGCTTTTGCCCCGTGAAACGCTTTGCAGTTTTTCGCCCGATCTATGAGCGAGCGCTAACTGACTGCGCAGAGCCCCCTGATCGGCCCCGGCGATCTCGCGGCGCCGACCGTGCCCAAAGGCGGTCAGGCCGGTGCCGCGCCCGAGTCCTCGAGGACCGCCATCGCGGCGTTTCGGCCGTTCAGGGCGATCACCGAGCCCCCGGGGTGGGTGGCGGCCCCGCACATGTAGAGCCCCTCGACCGGGGTGCGGGCCGCCAGTCGCCGGTCCCACATCTGGCTCGGGAGGGCCTGGCCCTGGAAGATGTGGCCGCCGCTCAGCCCGATCTGGCGCTCGATGTCGGGCGGGGCGAGCAGTTGCCGGTGCTCGACGCACTCGTGGACGTCCGGGGCGTGGACCGCGATCGCGTCGAGGATCAGGTCCGCGACCTCGTCGCGGCGCGAGTCCCATCCACCGTCGCTGAGCTCGTACGGCGCGTAGTGGGCGAAGACGCTCATCACGTGGCGGCCCGGCGGGGCGATCGAGCCGTCGTAGGCCGTGTGGAAGTAGAGCTCCGCGAACCCGACCCCGGGCTCGCCGCGCCGGCACGCCTCAAACGCTTCCTGGCATCCCTCGAGACCCGGCGTGATGGTCACCATCGCGCGGTGCGGGTCGAGGTCGCCGGCAGCCGTGAACGTCGGAAGTCGATGGAGCGCCGCGTTGAGCTTGACGACCGGCGAGGTGACGTCCCACTCTTGGAGCCGATCCCTGAACGGGGGGGCGATCACGTCGCCGTCGAGCATCGCAAGGGTCCGCTTCGGGTCCGCGTTGGAGATCACGGTCGGCGCCCTGATCAGCTCGCCGCTTTCGAGCTCCACCCCCTCGCCCGGCAGGATCCGCGCCACCTCGACGCCCGCTGCGATCTCGGCGCCGGCCTCGAGAGCCGCCTGGGCGATCGCGAACGAGACCCTGCCCATCCCGCCCTCGACGTATCCCCACACGGATCCCATCCCGAGCAGGTCGCCTTGGTGGTGCATCAGGTGAACCGACGCCGTCCCGGGATCCTTCGGGCCCGCGTAGGTGCCGATCACCCCCTGGCCCATCAGCGCGTCGATCAACCGCCGGTCCTCGACGTATCGCCCCAGGGTCTCGGCGATCGACTCCTCGAAGACGACCGATACGAGCTCGGGGTCGCCACCCAGGATCTCTTCGATCTCGGACCGGCTCGGCGAGTCGCCGAGCCAGGTGTCCCCCGCCGGCCCGGCGCGCAGGAGGCACCGCAGGCGCCTGAAGACCTCCTGGTAGGCGAGCACCCCGCGCACGTCGCGCAGAGAGAACCCGTTCGCCTCCATGTGGGCAACGGTCCGATCGTGGTCGAGAAACGACGCGAAGGAGCTGCCGTCGGCGAACGGACACCACAGGGCCGGGTCGGCGGGGATCACCCGGTAGCCGAGGCGCGCGAGGCCGAGCTCGTCGATCACGAGCTGGTCGAGCAGGCCCACCACGTAGGCGCACGGGCTGATCAGGTAGCCGGGATCGGGAAACGGACGCTCGAGCGTGCAGGCGCCGCCCACCCGCTCGCGTCGCTCGACCACCAGGACCGAGTGGCCACGCCGCGCCAGGTAGGCCGCGGCGGTGAGCCCGTTGTGCCCGCCGCCGACCACGATCGCGTCCCAGTCGCGAGACGCCAGCTCGCGGATCGGCGCCGGAAGGCCGACCACTCCGAGCGCTTCGTTGACGTCGATCCGGAGCGCCGCCCCACCCGCGCCCGGCACGCTCAGCGCCTCCTGCGCCGGCCGGCCGGCCGCCGTCCTCTCGCGACCAGGCGGCCTTGGC
This sequence comes from Solirubrobacterales bacterium, assembly GCA_050697175.1. Lineage (GTDB taxonomy): Bacteria > Actinomycetota > Thermoleophilia > Solirubrobacterales > 70-9 > AC-56. Next base: position 9,584 of record JBOGZB010000022.1, read on the forward strand.
TCGACTCGCCCGCCGGAACCTGCTTCACCCCACGCAGCTCGCCGACCAGGATCGCCTCGGCGCAGGCGCGGTGCCAGTGGTGATGATCCGAGCCGCCGACGCGGCGAACGTAGTGGACGACGACGTGGTCGGAGCCGATCGCGATCTCGCCGTGGCAGCCGGGACAGCGGTAGAGCTTGGCCGCGATCGATCTGATCAGCCATGCCTCGTCGCCCTCGTCGGTCAAGCCTCGAAGGCTGGTCCGGGTGTCGGGGAGGCCCTCGAAGTGACTCATGGCGAACTGAGGCTACTCATCCGCGCCGAGCCGGCTCAGGCAGCGGCGGCCCGGGCGGCGAAGCCGTCCCGACCCCCATCGACGCGCCCGTCGCGCGGATGGACGACCATTGGCGAATGGACGACGACCGCTCCCCGAGCGGCGATCAAGACCCCGAGCTGCGGGCCCCCGCCAAGATCGGCGAGCGCGTCCGCCGCACCGATTCGAGGCCCGGGCTGGTCGCAACCGCGAAACGGATCCGCCGGCTCCTGCCGGGTGACGAGCGCTACGGGGACGCCCTCTCGACGACTCCGGGGCGGGCACCCGACCGCCTGGGACGGATGGTCCGCGAAGCGCAGGCGGAGCGGCCGAGCGCGATGCGCGAGCTCGGGCTTGGGGCGCTCCAGGCATGGCAGGCGCTCTCCGAGGCCCAGGGCCGCGGCCGCGGCACCGCCGACGTGGCGATCCTGTTCACGGACCTCGTCGGCTTCTCCTCTTGGGCGCTCGAGGCCGGGGACGAGGCCGCTCTGGAGCTCCTGCGACGGGTCGCCGAGGTCGAGGACGCCGCCGTATCCGCCAATCGCGGCACCCTCGTCAAGCGGCTCGGCGACGGCTCCATGTCGGTCTTCAGCGCCGCCGACGACTCGGTCCGCGCTGCCCTCGCCGACCAGTCACGGGTCGGCGAGATCGAGGTCGGCGGCCACCGCCCGAGGCTTCGCGCCGGGATCCACCTCGGACGCCCGCGCCGGGTCGGCGACGACTACCTGGGCGTCGACGTGAATATCGCCGCGCGGGTCGCCGAGTCGGCGAAGGGCGGCGAGGTCCTGGTCTCGCAGGCCGCCCGAGACCGGCTCCCCCAGGACGCGTTCTCGTTCGGCCGCGGCAAGCGGCTCACCGCCCCAGGGGCGCCCCGCGGGCTATCGATGTGCCGGGTCACGGCCCGATCATGAAGCCCCGGATCGTTCGGCTCAACGTCCGAGACGCCGAGCGGGCCCACCTTTCGACCGCCCAGCCCCGGTGGAAGCGACGGCCGATTGGGCTGCCCGAAGCGCGCGCGTCCCTGCGCTCAGACGTCGCGCAGACGACCCTCGAGGCGGCGGCGCTTGGCGGCCAGCTCGCTCTCGAGCCTGGAGATCTCGGCGCCGCGGCGGCGGACGAGCTCGAGCTGGCGGTCGACGTGGCCGAGCGCCTCCTCCAAGACCTCTCGAGCGCGCGCCGGATCGTCGATCCCCCGATCCCACTCCCGTCGAAGCGAGGCGCGGGCGCCCTCGGCCGCGGCGAGCTCGCGGAGCTCTTCGAGCGACACCCCGAGCAGGTCCTTCAGCTTCAGCACGTCTCGCAGCCGCTCGACGTCGGCCTCCCCGTAGACGCGATGCGAGCCCGGCTGGCGTGACCCCGCCGCCTCCAGCAGGCCGATCTCCTCGTAGTAGCGGATCGTCCGAGCGGTGGTTCCGGTCAGCTCGGCGACCTCGCCGATTCGAAGCGTTCTGGGGGCCGCGCTCATCGCGGCGCCACCTGCGAGGTGCCCGGAGCGCCCTCGGAGCCGCCCAGCTCCTCGGGCCGCCGGGAGTGGCGCGGCCGAAGGAGGGTCACGCCGGCGCCGACCGCAGACGTCGCGGCGAGCACCCACAGAGCGGTGTGCATGTTGCTCATGAACGGCTCGAGCTGCGCGGCCGAGAGACCCTGGGCCACCCCGGAGAAGATCTTCAGCAGAACGTCGCGCGGCACCGCGGCGGTCACGATCGCGAGCACGAAGGCGATCGAGATCACGGCGCCCGTGTTCTGGAGCATCATCCGAGCGCCGGCCGCGACCCCGCGCCGATGCACGGGGACGGCCCCCATCATCGCCGCGGTGTTCGGCGAGTTGAACATCCCCGAGCCGACCCCGACCACGAGCAGCCAGACGGTGCTCTGCCAGTAAGGGCTCTGCGGCTCGAGCGTGGTCATCATCGCCAGTGCCACGGCGCTGATCGCCATCCCGAGCGCCGCGAGGGCGCGCGAGCCGTGACGGTCGGCCCACCAGCCGGCGAGCGGCGAGGCGAGCAGCATCCCGATCGCCATCGGCGTCAGCTTCACGCCGGCGAGGATCGGGTCGTCGCCCTCGACGCCCTGGAAGTAGAAGACGAAGAGGAAGAGGAGCGCAAAGCGCGACAGGCCGTTGATGAACGCCGCCGCGGCCGCGGCCGAGAACATCCGGTCTTCGAAGATCGACAGGTCGAGCATCGGCGCCGGCGATCGATGCTCGACCAGAACGAATGCGGGGAGCAGCACCGCGGCCGCGGCGAGGCTCGCGATCACCACGGGATCGCTCCACCCTGAGATGCCGCCCTTCGAGACCCCGAGAACGAGGCCCGTCAGCCCGACCACGAAGACGGCCGTTCCAGCCAGGTCGAGCCCGCGCGACGCGTCTCGGGTCGCCAGCTCGCGGAGCACGAGGCCGCCCCATAGAGCGCCGGCGAGACCGAGCGGGACGTTGAACCAGAACACCCAGTGCCACGAGATCGCGACCAGGATCCCGCCCAGCACCGGCCCCAGCACCAGCCCGATCGCCGCGACCATCGTGTTGGTGCCCATCGCCAGGCCGAGCTGCTCACGCGGGAACGCGTCGGTGACCAGGGCGGCGGCGTTCGCGAACAGGAAGGCACCGCCTACCCCCTGCACGACCCTCCAGAGGATGAGCTCGGTGCCGCCGGCCGCAAAGCCGGCGCCCAGCGAGGCGAGCGCGAAGATGACGAAGCCGCCGACGTAAGCGCGCTTCCTCCCGAACAGGTCGGAGAGCCGGCCCGCGGTCAGCACCAGGACCGTCGAGGAGATCATGTAGGCGAGGATCACCCAGACGAGCTGGAGCACGCTGGTGCCGAGCGAGCGCTCGAGATCCGGCAGGGCGATGATCAGGGTTCCGGAGTTGATCGTCGCCAGCAGCATCCCGAGGCTGGTGCACGACAGGGCCCACCATTTGTAGTTCTGATGCTCGGCGCCGACCCCGGGCCGCAGGCGCCGGGCGGAACCGCCCCGAGCCGCCTGCCCCTGTATCCTTACGTTCACGTTAGGATGACGTTATCAGCCGCGGTAGGCGTGCCGGGGGCTCCTTGAGGGCCCGTCGGCCTTGCTTTTCGCGCTGAAGTCACTATACTTTGTATAGCAATGGAACCTTCAGAGAACTCGAACTCAAGGAGCCCGATGTCCCGTACGCGAGGCGCTTCAGGTCAGCGCAACGAAGCACCGCGCCGTCGCGGCCAGCACGATGCCCGGTCGTCCGCGACCGAGCGTCGCGGCGAGGCGCATGCCGCTGCGTCGCAGACCACCGACGGCCTCCAGCACCTCTTCAACGAGGCCAGCCGCTACCCCCTGCTCTCACGCGAGCAGGAGGTCGAGCTTGCGAAGCGGATCGAGCGCGGCGACCTCGAGGCCAAGGAGCTGATGATCAACTCCAACCTCCGCCTGGTGATCAAGTTCGCGCGGCGCTACCAGGGCCACGGGCTTCCCCTCCAGGACCTGGTGCAGGAGGCGATGCTGGGCCTGATCCGCGCGGCCGAGAAGTTCGACTGGCGGCGTGGCTACAAGTTCTCGACCTACGCCGTCCTGTGGATCAAGCAGGCGATTCAGCGGGGCCTCGACAACACCGGCAGGCCGGTTCGCATCCCGGCACACGTCGCGCAGCGCGAGCGCAGCGTCAACCGTGTGTTCAGTGAGCTGAGCGCGGCGCTGAACCGCGAGCCCTCCGATGAGGAGGTCGCCGACAAGGCGAAGCTGCCGATCGACGAGGTCAGGGCGATCCGGGACCTGACTCGGGTCACGACCAGCCTCGATGCCCCGGTGGGCGACGGCGAGACGAGCCTCGGCGAACTACGCGCCGAGAGCTCGGACAGCCTCGAGGACGAGATCATGGGGCGCCACCAGGAGAACGCGGTGGGGAGCGCCCTGGCGACCCTGCCCGACGAGGAACGTCGCGTGATCGAGCTTCGGTTCGGCACCGCAGGCGAGCCCGAGACCTCGGTTCGGGAGGTGGCGAGGAAGCTCGGCCTGACTCAGGAGCGGGCCCGAAAGCTCGAGGCCCGAGCGCTCGGCCGGCTCGCCCACGACGAGTCGCTGGCCGCCTGGCGCACCGCGGCCTGACGCGCGGCCTGACGGGCCGGGTGCGAGGTTCGCGATTCGGTCGCGAGCCGCCCCCGGTGCGGGAATAGCATCCGGGTGTGCCCTTCCACGTCGAGATCCGCCAGGCGCGACGGCGCGCCTGGGCGTTCAACCTGAGCGGCGAACGGCTGTCGCGGATCGTGGTCGAGCCGTGGCGGCAGGGCCTCCCCGTCGCACTCGGGGATCGCGAGTGGGCTCCGAAGGACAGCGCTCTGCGGATCCTCGAGGGTCCCGAGCTCTCTCCCCCCGATCTCGCCCACGGGAGCGGCTGGCACAACGCCGAGCGCTCCGGCGAGGATGCGACCCGCACGATCCTCAGCCGGGCCGCGGCGCAGGCGACGTCGATCGCGGTCCTGGCCGAGACGCCGACCGGACACGCCGCGGTAGCGCCGCTCGTCGAGCGGCTCGGCGTTCAGACGGTCGAGTGGGCTGCGGTACGGGCTCGGCTGCTGGCCGCGGCCACCGCGGCCGGGGCGAACCCGCTGGGAGGCGAGGTGCTCTGGGCGATCCTGGTGGTCGAGCGACCCGCCCCGTCGCCCGCATGGCTGTTCGAGGCGGGGCTGGCACTCGGGGCGCTCGGCGGCCGGGCGGTACTGACGCAGCTCGGCGACGAGCCGGCGCCGGCGCCGTTGCGCGACCTGGCGGTGATCCGCATCGATCCGAACAGCCCGTCCCCGCTCGAGGCGCTGGGCGAGCGCCTTCAACGCCCAACCGCCGAAGCGCCCTAGCTCCTCCGGTCGTCCAGCACCTTGGGCCGCCCTCCTCCAGGCCTCGCGCGGGTGCGTATCGTTCATTGCTCCGCCGTCCTCCAGGCTTGGCGCGGGTGCGTGGCGTTCTTGCGCCGTCCTCCTCCGCCCTCGTCCACGCTTCACGCGGGTGCGTAGCCGTCGCTTGGGCTGGGTAGGGGGAAGTGGCGGTGGATGCGCTCGCAGAGCTTCGCGGCGGCGGCCCGAGGCGTCGTCAACTCTTCACGCGTTGCGTGGAACTAGACGCGTGAAGGGTTGACCGCGTATAGGAGGGTCAATCCTTCACGGACCGCCGGGGCCTTGACGCGTGAAGGGTTGACGTGTTGGTTCGGGGTTTCGAGGCGCGAGGCGTGGACGTCACGGCGCGCGGGGCCGCAACGCAAGATGCGCCCGCATCGCGGGCGCGTCTTGACGTGCGGGGCTGAGCTCGGGCTCAGCTCTGCGACAGTGCGGGCGCGGCAAACGCGACCGGCGCGCGCCGCGGAACCGCGAGGACCGGGCTGTTCGCCGTCTCGATCGCGTACTCGGCGCTCGCGCTGAGCCGGAGGCGCCCGGCCGGCGCTCCCTCGCGCGAGCCGAGGACCATCAGGTCGACGGATCCCGAGCCGGGCTCGACGACCGTCGCGCCGAGTGCGGCGGCGAGGCTGCGGGCCGTCTCATCGGCCGCGTCGTCCCCTTCGCTCAGGACGCCGATCCTGGCGACCCTGACCGAGGCGCGAGAGCGCAGGTCGGCGGAGGCGATCGCGACCGCGGTCATGCCGCCGTCGATCAGGCGCTTGGCCGAGGTTCCGGGGATGACCGAGCCGGGAGCGGTCCGGTACTCGGAGCCGAACACGACCACGTCGGCGTGCTCGCTGGCGGCGATCTCGGCGAGGCCCTCGCCGGTCGAAGCGTGAACCACCACGTGACGCGGGGTGTCGGGGGCGCCGATCGCGGCGGCGCCGTGGGCCAGGAGCTCCTCGGCCTGCTTTTGCTCGAGCGCCTCGCGGTCGCGCTCGTCGGCGACCTGGTGGCGGACGTAGGCAAGCGACAGCTCGGCGCCCGAGACCGCAAGCAGCCTGCCGAGCGCCAGCGCATCGCGGTCGTTGTCGGTGTCGTCGTAGGACACGATGATTCTGGGACTCATCCGGTATCTCCTCGATAGGGGTCGACCTGGAAGTTCGCCACGATCGTCGCGAACACCTGCCATCACCGCAAGGAAAGCTGGTGATCGTTTACATTAGAAGCGCTAATGCTGAACGTGCAGCGGCTCAAGGTGCTTCGCGAGGTAGCCGCCCGCGGCTCCTTCTCGGCCGCCGCGGACGCCCTCTCCTACACGCAGTCGGCGATCTCGCAGGCGGTCGCCAAGCTCGAGGTCGAGGCCGGTGTCCCGCTGATCGAACGGGATCGACGTGGCGTCCGCCCGACCCCGGCCGGGGCGGCGCTGGTCGAGCACACGGACGGGATCCTCTCCCAGCTCGAGGCAGCCGAGGCGGAGGTCGCCGCGATCGCCGGGGTCCGCGGGGGCCGGCTTCGGATGGCGACCTTCCCGACCGCGGGCGCCACCCTGATGCCGGTCGCGATCGCGACCTTCCGCGCCTCCCATCCGAACGTCGAGCTGAGCCTTGCCGAGGGCGAGCCACACGAGATCGTGCCGCGACTTCGGGCCGGCGAGTTCGATCTCGTCCTGGTCTATGAGTTCCGCGGCGTCAGCGAGAAGCTCGGGGCCGGAGTGCGGCGCTTCGATCTCCTCGACGACCCGTTGCGGGTCGCGCTCCCCCCCGGGCACCGGCTGGCCGGCAAGCGAGCCATCCGACTCGAGGAGCTGAGCGAGGAGTCGTGGGTGCAGACCTCGCCCTCCACGCCCTACGCCCGCTACGTGGTCCGTTCCTGCCACGCCGCCGGCTTCGAGCCGCGGGTCTCGTTCGAGAGCGACGACTTCCAGACCGTCCAGGGGCTGGTCGCCGCGGGCGTCGGCGTGGCTTTGATCCCCGAGCTCGCGCTCTCGATCTCGCGCGACGACGTGGTGATCAGGCCGTTACGCCCGGACGAGCCCGTACGCGGGGTCCTGGTCGCCACCCAGCGCGGCGCGGCGGTGATGCCGGCCGTCGCGACGATGGTGGACGTGCTCCGGGCGGCGGCCGGCCAGTATCGCGGCGGCGATCGCTAGGGCGCTTCCCTCCTGGGGCCGCTTCACCCCCGCGACGACCGCCCCAGCCATGCGGGCCGAGGCGGTCGTGCGGTTCGAGGGCGCGGCGCGGGTCAAGCGACTCCGACGCTCACGCGGTTCCCTGCGCCGGGGCGGGCGGCGGTGTGGCCGCCGGGACCCCGGACGGGAACCCGAGCGACGGCACGTCCGAGGGATAGACCTCGTGGCCGTGGACCGCGACGTCGCCCTCCTCCATGTCCTTCTCGCTCATCCGCAGCGGGACGAAGAGGCCGACCAGGCGCAGGACGATGTAGGTGCCGATCGCACAGAACACTATGACCCAGGCGGCCGTCAGGAACTGCCACTTGAGCAGGGTGAACCCGCCGCCGGAGATCAACCCGTTCGCCGACACTCCGAACGCGCTGGCCATCGCCGAGTTGGCGAAGATCCCGGTCAGGAGGCCGCCGCACACACCGGCGAACCCGTGGGTGTAGACGACGCCGAGCGTGTCGTCGACGTTGCGGAACGGAGCCATCCGGCTCAGGTAGTTGAGCGCCAGATACACGACCGATGCCGCGATGGCGCCGATCGCGATCGCACCCCAGCCGTTCACGAAGCCGGCGGCCGGCGTGATCGCGACGAGCCCGGTGATCATCCCGTTGACGGAACCGATCAGGCTCGGCTTGCGACCGGTCGCGTAGTCGAGCGCGACCCAGACCAGGAACGCGACGGCCGTGCAGAGGTTCGTGTTGAGGACGGCCGCCGACGCGTCGGCGTTGGCCAGGTACGGGTCGCCTCCGTTGAAGCCGTTCCATCCCAGCCACAGCAGGCCGGCGCCGACAGCCACCATCGCGAGGTTGTTCGGCGTGTCGACCTCGCGGTCACGCTGAAGCCGAGGCCCGATGACCGCGGCGGCGACGAAGCCCGACACCCCGGCTGCGAGATGGATCACATAGCCGCCCGAGAAGTCGAGCGTGCCCTGCTGGGCGAAGTAGCCGCCGCCCCAGATCATGAAAGCGTTGACCGTGTAGATCAGGCTCGACCACAGAAGCACGAACGGGATCCACGCCTTGAAGTTGATCCGGCCCAGCAC
>JBOGZB010000023.1:0-9909 GCA_050697175.1 Solirubrobacterales bacterium
CGTTCGTGGTCGAGATCAGCCCGCTGGGACTGGTCGAGATGACCCGCCAGAACGTCACCGACGGGGTTCGCGAGATCCTCACCAAGCGGTGCCCCACGTGCGACGGCGAGGGTGTCGTCAAGTCCGAGGAGACGGTCGCGATCCAGATCGTGCGCGGCCTGCGCGAGATGCTCGCCGAGCAGCCCGCCGACGCGGCGCCGGACGCGTTTTTGGTCCGGGTCAACCCCCGGGTCGCGGCCGAGCTCCTGCGCGAGGACAGTCCCCTGCACGAGCTCGAGGAGGAGGCCGGCAAGTACTTCCACTTCGAGGGTGGCGAGGCCCTATCGCTCGACACCTTCGAGATCGTCGACCGGGGCACCCGGGCCGAGATCGAGGAGCGGGCACTTCCGTTCCAGGTCGGCGACGAGGTGCTCGTCAAGATCGAGGAACCGCACATGTACAACGCCGACGACGCGATCGCCCGGGTGGACAGCTACATCGTCAGCGTCGCCGGTGGCGGCGCGTTCGTGGGCGATCGGCGTCTGGTCAGGATCGAGAGCGTCGGCCGTTCGGCGGCTCAGGCGGCGCTCGTGGGAGGCGCTCAGGGGGCCAACGGCGATGGAGCCGGCTCCGGGGACGCGGCCGAAGACGGTTCCGTAGAATCGCGGCCCCGGCGCCGACGCGGCCGAAGAGGCGGCAGGCGCCGTTCTCGTGCCGGCACATCCACCGAGGTCAAATCCGATGGCGAGTAGTCCCACCAGCTACGCGATAGTCGAGACGGGCGGCAAGCAATACCGCGCCGAGAAGGGCGCCAGCCTGCTCGTCGAGCACCTGCCTGCCGACGAGGGGGCGAAGGTGACTCTGCGCCCGGTGCTCTATCGCGGCGACAAGGAGGTCGTCGTCGAGGGCGCCCAGCTCGAGAAGGTCAAGGTCGAGGCGGTGGTCGCCGAGCACCTGCGCGGCCCGAAGATCCGGATCTTCAAGTACCGCGCGAAGAAGGGCTACCGCCGCCGCGCCGGCCATCGCCAGTCGCTGACCCGGCTCGAGGTCACCGAGGTGAAGATGCTGACCCGCAAGCCCGCTGCGAAGGCCGAGGCGCCGAAGGCGGAGGCGGAGAAGCCGAAGGCGGCCCCCAAGAAGGCGGCGGCCAAGGCGGCGGAGAAGCCGAAGGCGGTGCCGAAGAAGCCCGCCGCGAAGAAGCCCGCGCCCAAGAAGCCGACGGCCAAGAAGCCGGCCACGAAGAAGCCCGCTGCGAAGAGCAAGCCCGCGGACTCCGGCAAGCCCTCGCCCGAGGCGCCCGACTCGGCGTCTGCTAAGAAGTAGTCATGGCGCACAAGAAGGGACTCGGCTCGAGCCGAAACGGGCGTGACTCGAACCCCAAGTACCTCGGGGTGAAGGTCTTTGCGGGCCAGCAGGTCGACGGCGGCGAGATCATCGTTCGCCAGCGTGGAACCCGGTTTCGCCCCGGCGCCGGGACCGGCCTCGGCCGCGACCACACGATCTTCGCCACCCGCGCGGGCGTGGTCGAGTTCGCCAGCGGCCACAAGGGCCGCATCGTCTCCGTAGCCGCCTCCGAGTAGCGGCACCCGCCGCGCGGGCCGACGCGGCCGGCCCTAAGCTCGGCGCGTGCTCTACGACAAGGCGAAGATCCACGTCGAGGGAGGACGGGGCGGGAACGGCTGCGTCAGCTTTCGGCGCGAGGCCCACGTGCCGCGCGGGGGCCCCGACGGCGGGGACGGCGGGCGCGGCGGGGACGTGGTGCTCGTCTGCGACGCCTCGCGCAGGGACCTCTCGTCGCTTCACCGGTCGCGGCACTTCCGGGGGAGTCGCGGACGCCACGGAAGCGGCAGCCAGCGTCACGGGGCGCGCGGCGAGGACCAGATCCTGCCGGTCGCGCCCGGCACCCAGGTAGAGGGCCTCGAGGGAAGCCGCTACGACCTGGTCCACCCCGGCCAGCGCGCCGTGGTCGCGTCGGGGGGCCCGGGAGGACACGGCAACAAGCGGTTCGCGAGCTCCACGCGCCAGGCTCCGCGGTTCGCCGAGCAGGGCCTCGAGGGTGAGTCGGGGTGGATCGAGCTGCGGCTCAAGCTGCTTGCCGACGCGGGGCTGATCGGGCTTCCGAACGCCGGGAAGTCCTCGCTCCTTCGCCGCTTGACGCGAGCCGCGCCGAAGGTGGCGGAGTACCCGTTCACGACCCTCGAGCCGGCGCTCGGCACGCTCGACTCCGACCAGCGCCAGCTCGTCCTCGCCGACATCCCCGGCCTGATCGAGGGGGCGGCCCAGGGCGCCGGCCTCGGGCACGAGTTCCTGGCCCATGTCGAGCGATGCGGGCTGCTGGTCCACCTGGTGGACGTATCGGGCGACGAGCCCGAGACCGCCTACGCGTCGGTTCGCAACGAGCTCGGCGAGTACGGCGCCGGGCTCGAGAGCCTGCCCGAGCTGGTGGTGCTCTCGAAGGCCGACCTGGTGCCCGAGGGCGAGGCGACCGCGGCGGCCCGGCGGTGGTCGGAGCGGCTGGGCGCCGCGACGCTCGGGGTCCTGACGGCCTCGTCGGCCACCGGCACGGGGCTCGACGAGCTCCGGCAGGCGATCCTCGCCCGAGCGCCGGCCCCTGAACACGCCGATGATCGCTCGCCCGACCACGAGGCGGAGTTCGAGGCCGACCACATCACTTATCGCCCGGCCGGCGATCAGGGCTTCCACGTCGAGCGGGTCGGCGACGGGGCGTTCGAGGTCCGCGGTCGCGGGATCGAGCTGCTGGTCCGACGCCACGACGTCGAGAACCCCGAGGCGCTCGCCTATCTTGAACAGCGCCTGCGCGAGATCGGGGTGATCGCGGCGCTCCGCTCGGCCGGCTTCGAGCCCGGCGACGAGGTGCGGATCGGCGAGCGCGCCTTCGAGCTCGACCCGGCGGCGTAGGCGGCGCGTGGTAATAAGGACGCGATGACCGTTGTCGCAAAGCTGGGCTCCTCGATCGTCGCCGCCGACGACGGCGCGTTGCGTGCCGAGGTCCTGGACGGCGTCTGCGCGCAGGTGGTCGAGCTCCATCGGAGCGGCGAGAACGTCGTCCTGGTGACCTCGGGCGCGATCGCCCGTGGGATGCGGCTCATGGGCCTCGAGCGCCGCCCCAGCGCGATCGACGAGATGCAGGCCGCTTCGGCGGTCGGCCAGGGCTCGCTGTTTCGCGCCTACGAGGAGCGTCTCGTCGCCGGTGGTGTCCACGCCGCGCAGGTCCTCTTGACCTCGCTCGACATGTCGGCGCGGATGCACTACCTGAACGCCAGGCAGACGCTCCGCAGGCTGCTCGAATGGCGCGCGGTCCCGGTCATCAACGAGAACGACACGACGGCGACCGACGAGATCACGTTCGGCGACAACGACTTCCTCTCTGCTCAGGTGGCGATCCTGCTCGAGGCGCGACTGCTGGTGCTTCTCACCGACACGGCGGGGCTTCACACCGCGGATCCGATCGCCCGCCCGGGCGCCGAGCTGGTCGAGGAGGTTCGCTCCTTCGGGGATCTCGAGGCCTACGAGATCGGCGATCGCACCTCGGCCTTCGGATCAGGCGGCATGAGGAGCAAGGTCGCCGCCGCCGAGATGGCGAGCGCCTCGGGGATTCCCGCCGTGGTCTGCGACGGCAGGGATCCCGCGAGCCTGCTCGCGGCGGCTCATGGAGATCGAGTCGGCACCCGCTTCCTCGCCCATGCCGAGCCGGCGACCGGCTTCAAGCTCTGGCTTCGCTATGCGAAGCCCAGCCGAGGTGCGATCGCGGTCGACCCCGGGGCGGCGCGCGTCCTGCGCGAGCGAGGCTCCAGCCTGCTCCCGGTCGGGGTGACCGCCGTCGAGGGTCAGTTCTCGGCCGGCGACGCGGTCGAGGTCGTCTGCGACGGCGAGGTGGTCGGCAAGGGGATCGTCAACTACTCGGCCTCCGAGCTCGGCTCGATCAAGGGATTGAAGTCGGCCGAGGTGCTCGAGCGACTGCCGAACGGATCCGAGGAGGCGGTCCACCGCGACCGGTTCGTCCTCACCTGAGGGCTGCCGCCCGCCGGAAGGTCCCTTCGACGTCGTTTTCCGCCCCGCGCCACCGGGCGGCGGGGAGCGGAAGCGGCCAAAACGCAAGCTACCCTTCACGCGTGGCCACTGTGACCCGCACGGTCGAGGACGTCTGCCGGTCAGCCAAGCTCGCCTCCCGCGAGCTGGCGAGCGTCGACGAGGCGACGCGCAACACCGCCCTGGCCCGACTCGCGGAGCTTCTTGCTGAGCGCGGTGACGAGATTCTCGAGGCGAACGCCGGTGATCTCGCGGACGAACGCGCGGTCGGGCTATCCGAGGCGCTCCGCGACCGCCTGACCCTGAGCGCCGCGCGGATCGCAGCGATGGCCGACGGGGTGCGCGAGGTCGCGCGGCTCGCCGATCCGGTCGGCGAGCTGATCGAGGATCGCCGTCTGGCGAGCGGTCTGCGCCTCACCAAGATCAGGGTCCCGCTCGGCGTGGTCGGCGTGATCTACGAGGCGCGCCCCAACGTGACGGTCGATTGCGCGGCCCTGATGCTGAAGAGCGGCAACGCCACGGTGCTTCGCGGCTCGAGCTATGCCGCGCGCTCCAACGCGGCCCTCGCCGCGCTCGTCCGCGAGGCGGTCGAGGCAGCCGGCCTCCCCGAAGGCTCGGTCGAGCTTCTCGACGGCTCGGACCGCTCCGAGCTCGAGGCGCTGGCGACCGCCGACGGACTCGTCGACCTGATCATCCCCCGTGGAGGCGAGGGGCTCAAGGAATCGCTCAAGAAGGTGGCGACCGTGCCGGTGATCTACGCGGCGGCCGGCAACAACCACGTCTACGTGCATGCCGACGCCGACCTCGAGATGGCCCGCCGGGTCGCCTACAACGCCAAGGTGCAACGTCCCGGCGTGTGCAACGCCGCCGAGACCCTGCTGGTCGACGCGGCGGTGGCCGGCGAGCTGCTGCCCGGCCTGCTGGCAGACCTCGACGCCGCAGGGGTCGAGCTGGTCGGCGATCAGCGGGCCCGCCGGGCGGCGCCCGAGACGCCGGTCGCAGAGGCGTCCGACTCCGATTGGGATACCGAGTATCTGGGGATGAAGATGGTGGTCGGTGTCGTCGACTCGATCGACGAGGCGATCGCCCATGTCAACGAGCACGGCTCCGGGCACTCAGAGGGGATCCTGACCGGCTCGGACGCCGCGGCGGACGCGTTCACCGATCGGGTCGATGCGGCCGTCGTCTACGTCAACGCCTCGACCCGGTTCACCGACGGCTTCGAGTTCGGGATGGGGGCGGAGATCGGGAACTCGACCCAGAAGCTGCACGCGCGCGGGCCGATCGGCCTGCGCGAGCTGACGACCTTCAAATACGTCGTCCGCGGCGACGGCCAGGTTCGCGAGTAGGGGAATCCGGTCGCCGCGGTCGGCGTCCTCGGGGGCGCTTTCAACCCGCCGCACATCGGGCACCTGGTGCTCGCTCAGGAGGCGGCGTTCCAGCTCGGCCTGGACCGCGTTCTGCTGGTCCCGGCCGGCCAGGCGCCGCACAAGCGAATCGACCCCGAGCCGGGGCCGGAGGTCCGCCTCGACATGACCCGCCTCGCGGCGAGCGCCGACGAGCTCCTCGAGGCATCGGACCTGGAGACCGGCCGCCCAGGGCCGTCGTTCACGTTCCGTACCCTGGAGCTCTTGACCGACGCGCGACCCGCGGATCAGCTCGTCTTCCTGCTGGGAGCCGACGTCGCCGCGGGGCTCGAGGGGTGGATGGAGCCGCGGCGGGTGATCGAGCTGGCGCGGCTCGGCGTCGCGGCGCGCTCGGGGACCGCGGCCGAGGAGGCCGAGGCCGCGATCGAGCGCCTCGGCGGCGGCGATCGAGCAGAGGTCGTGAAGATGCCCGAGCTCGGGATCTCCTCGACCGGCATCCGGCGGCGCGTCGCCGCCGGCCGGCCCATCCGACATCTGGTGCCGGACCCGGTGGTCAGCCTGATTCGCGAGCGCGGGCTCTACGCGTGAGCGCGGATCGCAAGGAGGGGCCGGCGAAGACCGAATCGACCGAGCTGGCGCGCCGGATCGCGGCGATCGTCGATGAAAAGCAGGCGGAGGACGTCGTGGCGCTCGACATGCGCGGCGTGGTCGGCTACACGGACTTCCTGATCATCTGCACGGCGCGCAACGAGCGCCACGCCAGGGCGATCCACGAGGAAGTGCACCTGCTCATGAAGCGCGATCACGGACTGCTGCCGGCCAACACCGAGGGCCAGGGAGAGGGCGGGTGGATCCTCGCCGACTACCTCGACTGCGTGCTGCATGTGTTCGTGCCGGACTTCCGCGAGCGCTACCGCATGGAGGTGCTCTGGAGTGAGGCCCCGCGCCTCGAGCTGGACGCGCAGGAGCTCCGCAGCAGCGCCTGAACGACTCCGCCCGACGGGATCGTGCCGCCAGGGGCGTCGGAATCCGGCCACCAGGGGCGTTGTGCCGTCCGGGCCCGCTCCTAGCCTGGACGGATCGGCGAGGGTCGTTTCAAGAGATCGCTGCTCGGATACCGCCCGCGTGAGGTCGACGCGGTGATCGCGAATCGGAACGCGGCGCTCGCCGAGGCGGGAACCAGGTTGATCTCGGACGGCCGCCGGATCGGCGAGCTTGAGCTCGAGCTCGGGTCTCGCGGCGAGGCTGTCGATCGAGGCGCCCGCCGGATCGCCGAGCTGGAGCGTGTGGCCACACGGCTCGCCGAGCGGGTGGTGGAGCGGGAGCGAGACCTGGGGGCGATCCGCGCCGAGGCCGCCGATCTGCGCGCCCAGGGCGATCAGGGGTCCCGGGCGCTGGCCGCGCTCGCCGATGACCTCGAGGCCATCCGGCGCCAGGCGCGAGGACAGGCGACCAGGATCCGGATGCGGGCGCTTCACGAGGCCGCCGAGCTGACTGAGGCGGCCGGCGAGCTCGCCCGCGACCCCGAGGGCGCGAGCGGGCGGCTCACGGAATCGCTGCGGGACGCGATCGCAAGGATCGGAGCCGGCGACGATTTCGAGGACCCCGACGAGGTGCTCGCGGCGTCGAACGGCCATGCGGAGCGGGCCCCGGGCGAGCTCTTCGATGGCCTGGTCGAGGTCGAGGTCGGCCCCTTGAGCGACTTCTCGCAGCTGGTCGGGTTCGAGGATGCGGCCGCCGGGATCGGGGCGAGCTCGGAGATCTCGGTCAAGCGCTTCACGCAGGGACGGGCGACGCTGGCGATCAGGTTCAAGCAGCCCGTGGAGCTGCTCAGGGAGCTCGAGGAGCGGGCCCCGTTCGTGTTCCGGGTGCGCGACATGCGCGCGGACCGTCTGGTCCTCGACGTCGACGGATAGTCCCGGGCCGGGGCGGCGCCCCGGCCTGCGCCGGGTGCTCTAGGTTCCCGGGATGCCCGAAGCCACGGCGTCCGCGAACGGGATCGAGATCGCCTACGAGGAGTTCGGCGACCGATCCGATCCGACGATGCTGTTGATCATGGGCTTGGGCGTCCAGATGCTGGGGTGGGACGAGGAGCTCTGCCTGATGCTCGCCGCCCGCGGCTTCCGGGTGGTGCGGTTCGACAACCGCGACGCCGGCCACTCGACGAGGTTCGAGGGCGGGCCCAGCGCCAACGTGATGGCCGCGCTGGCCGGCGACCTGAGCTCGGTCGTCTACAGGCTCGAGGACATGGCCGACGACTGCGCCGGGCTGCTCGACCATCTCGAGGTCTCCGCTGCGCACCTGGTGGGGGCGTCGCAGGGCGGGATGATCGCCCAGACGATGGCGATCCGACGGCCCGAGAGGGTTCTGTCGCTGACCTCGATCATGTCGACGACCGGCGACCCGTCGGTCGGTCAGCCCCATCCCGAGGCGATCCCCGGCCTGCTCCAGCGTCCGCCCGCTGATCGCGACGGCTTCGAGGACTACGTCGTGCGGGTATGGGGGGTGATCGGCTCGCCCGGCTTCGACTCCGACGAGGAGGCCATGCGGGCCCGGGCTCGGGCGAGCTGGGACCGCGGCATCCACCCGGCCGGCACCGCGCGCCAACTGCTCGCGATCCTGGCCTCGGGCGATCGAACCCAGGCGCTGGCCGGGCTGGACCTGCCCACCCTGGTAATCCACGGCGCCGACGACGCGCTGATCGACGTCTCCGGGGGCGAGGCGACGGCCGCCGCGATCCCCGACGCCGAGCTGGTGCTGATCGCCGGAATGGGTCACGACCTGCCGCGCGAGCTGTGGCCGCGGTTCGTCGACCTGATCGTCGCCAACGCGGCGCGCGCCCGCTCGCTCGACGCACTCGGCTAGCGCGAGTCGAACTACAATCCGGTCACCCTGGGGCTGTAGCTCAGCTGGGAGAGCGTCGCGCTGGCAGCGCGAAGGTCAGGGGTTCGAGCCCCCTCAGCTCCACTGCTCTCGAGGACCTCGCCTGATCCAGGCGACCGGCGGCAACGGGACGGCCCTACCCGGTCCCCGTCGAGCGATGGCCTGTCATCTTCCTTTCATGTCCTTGAGCCACCGTGGGCGTCTGGGATGCGAGTCCTGATCGTCGAAGACCACGTCAAGATGGCCGGGCTGATCAGGCGCGGCCTTCGCAAGGAGGGCATGGCGGTCGACGTGGCGGCCAACGGCGAGGACGGCATGACGCGGGCCGAGGCCACCGAGTACGACGCGATCATCCTCGACGTGATGCTGCCCAAGATCGACGGCTTCGAGGTCTGTCGCCGCCTGCGGGCCGGTGGCGTATGGAGTCCGATCCTGATGCTCACCGCGCGGGATGCGGTTCGAGATCGGATCACGGGCCTCGACGGGGGAGCCGACGACTACCTGACCAAGCCGTTCTCCTACGCGGAGCTCCTGGCCCGCCTGCGCGCCCTCGTCCGTCGCGGGGCGGTCGAGCGCCCGTCCGAGCTCCGGGTGGGCGACCTCCGCCTTGACCCGGCGAGCCGGCGGGCCTGGCGCGGTGGAGCCCAGTTGTCGTTGTCGGCCAAGGAGTTCTCGATTCTCGAGGTGTTCATGCGCCGGCCGGGCGAGGTCCTGTCTCGATTTCAGCTCCTCGAGCACGCCTGGGACTACGACTACGAGAATCGCTCCAACGTCGTCGACTCCTACATCCGGCTCCTGCGTCGCAAGGTCGATCGCCCGTTCGGAGTCGAGAGCATCGAAACCGTGCGGGGCGCGGGCTATCGGCTCCGCGAGGAGACCCGAAGCTGAGCCGGTTGCCCATCAGGCTCCGCGTCACCCTGGTGTTCGCCGGCATCATGGCGGTCGTGCTGGTCGCGACCGGGCTCTTCCTGCGCCTTCGTCTCGAGCACAACCTCGACCAATCGATCAACCAGGACCTCCAGTCGCGAAGCGACGGACTGGTCTCCTTGATCCGCACCGGCGAGCTCCACCTCGGCGAGCCGGTCCGGAGCGCCCTGAGGGCTCGGGGGGCGAGCTTCGCGCAGGTTCTCACGCCCGCGGGAAGGCTCTATGAGCCCCACCAGCAGCAGGAGGTCCGGCCACTGCTCGGACCGGACGAGGCTAGGCGCACCGCCCGAACCCCGGCCTTCGTCGAGCGCCCCGGCGCTCCCGGACTCGTCGACGAGCCGGTTCGCCTCCTCGCGACCCCGTTTGCATTCGAGACGCGGCGGCTGATCGTCGTCGTCGGCACCTCGCTCGCCGCCCGCCGCGACGCCCTTCACAGCCTCACCACGCTGCTCTTGATCGGCGGGCCGGTCGCGCTCCTGTTCGCGTCACTGGCCGCGTACTGGACCGTCGGAGCGGCGCTGCGTCCGGTCGAGGCGATGCGGCGCCGCGCGGCCGAGATCTCGGCCGCGAAGTCCGAACAGCGGCTTCCGGTGCCCGGGGCCCACGACGAGCTACGGCGTCTGGGCGAGACTCTCAACGAAATGCTCGACCGGCTCGAGGCGGCCCTCGAGCGCGAGCGGGCGTTCGTCGATGACGCCAGCCA